>NZ_RZRA01000359.1:0-5103 GCF_003998945.1 Mesorhizobium sp. M7A.F.Ca.CA.003.01.2.1
GGTCTTCACCTCCGGTTTCGTCTCCAACGAGGCCTCGATCTCGACCATCGCGAAGCTTTTGCCCAACTGCCTGATCATCTCGGACGAATTGAACCACGCCTCGATGATCGAAGGCGTGCGGCGTTCCGGCGCCGAAAAGAAGATCTTCCGCCACAATGACGTGGCGCATCTGGAAAGCCTTTTGCAGGCGGCGGGGCGCGAACGTGCCAAGCTGATCGTCTTCGAAAGCGTCTATTCGATGGATGGCGACATCGCGCCGATCAAAGAGATCGTCGAACTCGCCGAGCGCTACAACGCCATGACCTATATCGACGAGGTCCATGCCGTTGGTATGTACGGGCCGCGCGGCGGCGGCATCACCGAGCGCGAAGGCCTGGCCGACCGCATCGACATCATCGAAGGCACGCTGGCCAAGGCATTCGGCACGCTGGGCGGCTACATCACCGGCACCAGCGCTGTGATCGACGCCGTGCGCTCCTATGCGCCGGGCTTCATCTTCACCACGGCACTGCCGCCGGCGATCGCTGCCGCCGCGGCCGCTTCGATCCGCCATCTCAAGCGCTCGCAGGCCGAGCGCGACGCCCAGCAGCAGCAGGCCGCGAGAACCAAACACATCCTGTCGGCCGCCGGCCTGCCGGTGATGGATTCGCCGACGCACATCGTGCCGCTGCTGGTCGGCGATCCCGAGGCCTGCAAGATGGCCAGCGACCGCCTGCTCGGCGTGCACGGCATCTACATCCAGCCGATCAACTACCCGACCGTGCCGCGCGGCACCGAGCGGCTGCGCATCACGCCAACGCCGTTCCATTCCGATGCGCTGATCGCCGAATTGCAGGATGCGCTGGTCGAGACCTGGGATGCGCTCGGTATCCCCTACGGCTCCGCCGGTCGGCCTTCGGTGGCCAAGAGCGACCGCATCATTCCATTGCTGGTGCCCAAGTCAGGCGGCTGATGCCGTTTGGAACTCTACTCCGGCGGCCATCTGGCTCGCCGGAGCGATTTCAATTCGGGCTTCGTCAGCGGCTCAGGCGTTCTTCATCCACTTCGCCAGCCGGTGTGCCGCTTCCTCGATCTGGTCGAGACGGCGGTGGAAGCACAGCCGCAAAAACGCCTCGCCGCCGGGGCCGAAAGCGGTGCCTGGCGCCAGGCCGACATTGGCCTTGTCGACGATGTCGAAGGCAGCGGTGCGTGAATCGGTGATGCCCTCGACGGTGAAAAACAGATAGAACGCGCCCTGCGGCACCGTAAACCCAGCGCGGCCGGTGGCGCCGAGGATGCCGCAGACAAGGTCGCGCGCCTTGCGCGCCCGCTCCACCTGTTCGGCGACGAAGGCGTCGCCCTCGTCAAGGGCGGCGACCGCACCGCGCTGCATGAACTGGGCGACGCCGGAGCTCGAATACTGGATCAGGTTCTCGAACACCTGCTGCAAGCTCGGATGCGTCTTGATCCAGCCGACGCGCCAGCCGGTCATCGCCCAGTTCTTGGAAAAGGAGTTGACGTACAGGATACGGTCTTCCGCCGACGCTATGTCGAGGAAGGACGGCGCGCGGCCGTGGCCGTAGTGGAACAGTGAATAGATCTCGTCGGCGATGATCCAGAGGTTTTTCGCGCGCGCCAGAGCGAGGATCGCCTGCAAGGTCTCGTGATCGGCGGTCCAGCCGGTCGGATTCGACGGCGTGTTGATGAACAGCGCCTTTGTGCGCGGCGTGATCGAAGCGGCGATCTTCTCGACGTCGCAGGACCAGCCATTGCCGGAATGATCGAGCGTGACCGCGACTGGAACGGCTCCCGCTATCCCTGCTGCGGCATCGAAATTCGGCCAGGCCGGCGACAGGTAGACCACCTCGTCGCCGGCGCCGGCGAGCGCGTCGAGCGCCAGCTGGATGGCATGCATGCCGGAGCCGGTGACGATGAATTCTTCCTCCGGGAAATTCTTGCCGAAATGCCTGGCATAGTAACGGGAGAGTGCCTGCCTGAGATCGGGGATGCCCCTTTGCCAGGTGTAGAATGTCTCGCCGCCGGCCAGCGCCTTCGACGCGGCATCGGTGATGAAGGCTGGCGTCGGCAGGTCGCCTTCGCCGGCCCAGAGCGGAATCATGCCTTCGCGCAGGCGGCCGTAATTGACGACGGCGACAATGCCACTTTCGGGTGCCGCACGGGCCTCGGTGCGCAAGCTGTCGATCAGGGTCATGGGCGGATCCGTTTTTGGTCTGCGGTTTTCGTCAGCGGTCCTTACCAGATGCGAAAACAGAAAACCCCGGCCGCCAACGACCGGGGTTTTGGTCCAGCAATGCTGCCCGTGGTCAGCGCCTGGCGAGCAGATCGCGAATTTCGGTGAGCAGCGCGACGTCGGCTGGCGGCGGAGCCGCCGGTGCAGCGGGCTTCTCGCGCTCAAGCCGCTTGCGCATGTTGTTCACCGCCTTGACCATCAGGAAAATGATGAAAGCGAGGATGAGGAAGTTCAACGCGACAGTGATGAAGCTGCCGTAGGCAAAGACCGCGCCTTGCTTCTTGGCGTCGGCCAGCGAGGTGGCGTTGACGGCCGAGGAGAGGCCAAGGAAATAATTGTTGAAGTCCAAGCCGCCGAAAATCGCGCCGACGATCGGCATGATGATATCGTTAACAAGGGAATCGACGATCTTGCCGAAGGCCGCGCCGATGATGACGCCGACCGCAAGGTCCATCACATTGCCCTTGGAAATAAATTCCTGGAATTCTTTCAGCATTCGACCCTCCTTGTCGTGACTGGCCGAGCTGCCGTTTCCGTCCTTGCGGCATCGACCTGAGGCAACATAACAAAAACCTCCTGACGCAACATGGGTAAAAGGGAGAAAACAACCGCTTTCTCCTTACCTTACGGCACTTTGGGCGGCAGCTCTGCCGAATTTGACGCGTTGCGTACAAGGGCGTGAAATTTCATATCCCCGCGATGCAAATCGACACAGATGCCGCCGAATCACTGCAAAACGACCACGCTGGACCAGATTGCCGCCGAGCACGGCATGGGCCCCTGGTTGTTGACGCGAGCGATCAATCGCTCTTTGCAAGGTTTCCCGCATTGACGGCACGGCAAAGCCAGCATTGAATTTCTGGAAATTATAGGCGTTTTCGCCTATAATGTTCTCATGAACATGCTCGAAACCATCAGCATTGATGTTTATCCGTGGGCGGCTCCAACAAAGGAGCAGCGCGCTTGGTTTGACGCGCTTTCGCCCGACGAGAAGCGGAAAGCGATTCAGGCGGCGATCAACGAAGGTTTTGAGAGCCCGGTCAGCGAAAAGTCGATCGACGACATTATTCGGGAAGCGCGTGCCGAACTCCCGCATGCGCCATAGGATAACGCATCGCGCCGAACGCGATCTGAAAGACATTTACCGACACACCTTCGAAAACTTCGGCCACACTCAGGCCGAAAAGTACCTGCGCGAACTCGACGCGGTGTTTGAGTTGCTCGGCGACTATCCGAGTATGGGCCGGCTCTATGAAGGCAGGACCCATCAGTTCGTCCACGGCAAGCACATCATCCTCTATCGCATGGGTTTGGAGGAGGTCGTCATTGGCCGTATTTTCCACGGCGCTCAGCGGCGATCTTCACCATAACGACACCGACGCGCCGCCCTGATAGCCGTCCTGCACAGCTCTGCAATGGACTCGGACGCCAAGCTGTGGTTGCGTCCGGGCAAGCCGGATAGAAAGACGGCAGAGGAGGAAAGTCCAAGCGTGCAGGGCTTGTTCATCGTCATCATCGCGGTCGCCTATGTGACGCTGCTGTTTGCCATCGCCAGCCTCGGCGACCGCCGCTCGGCCATCTCCGAGCCGAGCCGGGGGCGGCCTTTCATCTATGCGCTCAGCCTCGCGATCTACTGCACATCCTGGACTTTCTTCGGCTCGGTCGGTCTCTCTTCCGAACGCGGCCTCGAATTCCTCGGCATCTATACGGGCCCGGTGCTCGTCTTCGTCTTCGGCTTCCCGCTGCTCAACCGTATCGTGCGGCTGGCCAAGACCGAGAAGATCACCTCGATCGCTGATTTCCTCGGCGCACGCTACGGCAAGAGTTTCACCGTCGCGGCGATCGCCACGCTGATCGCCACCATCGGCGCGGTGCCCTATATCGCGCTGCAGTTGAAGGCGATATCCGGTTCGGTCAGCCTGATGGTCGAGCACTATACGGGATCGCCGCCTTCGTTCGATCCCTTCGTCAGCGACATCTCGCTGGTCGTCGCCATGCTGTTGGCGCTGTTCGCGGTGCTGTTTGGAACCCGTCACGCCGACGCCACCGAACACCAGGACGGACTGGTGCTGGCGGTGGCGGTCGAAACCGTCGTCAAGCTCGCCGCCTTCCTGGCGATCGGCCTGATGGTCACCTTCCTGATCTTCGGCGGCCCGGGCGACATGTTCGACAAGCTCGCCGAGAACGCGCAGGTCCGGCAGGCGATGAGCTACAACACCTCGCTCGCCACCTGGCTGGTGCTGACGTGCCTGAGCGGCTTTGCCATCATCATGCTGCCGCGGCAGTTCTACGTCACCATCGTCGAAAACCGCGGCGAGGCCGAACTGCGCACCGCGACATGGGTGTTCCCGCTCTACCTCGTGGCGATCAACCTGTTCGTGCTGCCGATCGCCTTCGCCGGCCTGTCGCTGGTCGGCACCGGAACCAGCAGCGATCTCTATGTGCTGTCGCTGCCCCTGTTCAGCGGCCATGATGTGCTGGCGATGGCGGCTTTCATCGGCGGCCTGTCGGCGGCGACGGCGATGGTGATCGTCGAAAGCGTGGCGCTGTCGATCATGATCTCCAACGATCTCGTCATTCCGCTGTTCGTGCGCCGCCTGCTCAAGACCTCGACCTCCGAGACCGAGGACTGGTCGACGCTGATCCTTAATGTGCGGCGCGGGGCGATCTTCATCCTGTTGTTCATCGCCTTCCTCTATTACCGCGAGAGCACCAACAGCGCGCGCCTGTCGTCGATCGGCCTGATGTCGTTCGCGGCCATCGCCCAGTTCGCCCCCGCCCTGATCGGCGGGCTGATCTGGCGCGGCGCCAACGGCCGGGGTGCGGCACTCGGCATGGTCGCCGGCATCCTCGTCTGGGGCTACACACTGCTC
>NZ_RZRA01000035.1:0-13325 GCF_003998945.1 Mesorhizobium sp. M7A.F.Ca.CA.003.01.2.1
GAACTTGACGACCCGCGGCGCTGCACCATTGCGGGGCCAAAGGATCAGTTTTCGAAGCTGGAAATACATCTAGAACTCCACCCGTAACAGGTTGGCCACCTGCGCGGTCCCCAGGTTCGAAAACCAGAAACCCAATTTCTCCGAGGCAGGTCCGAGGTGCTTGACGCGCTCTGGAAGGACGAGCCTCCTCGGTTTCGGTTCTGGTACGTTTGCTCTTAAAGTAGCATCCTTGTAATCCACGGACAGCAGCCGCCCGCTCACACCGACAGCGGCCGATTGCAATGTCAGAGTACGCAGCAGCAGCGCTCGCTCGTGGACGGCGAGGAGTTGTTCCCGTTCCTTCCCGAGCTTGGCCGCGAAGAGCGCCAGTCCAGAGGGTCGGTTTGTCGAAGTCACGATTTCGAGCGTTGCGCGATGCAGGACGATTGGCAGCACGAGAAACGCCAAGGCGAACGGCGCTGGACGTTCGTCCTCAGCCTGGAAACCTTGGCCAAATTGCCACAATGCGAAAGCCCCAAGTCCTGGATTCTGGACAAGGGCGAGGTCGCTGAGCGGTAGGTGCGATCGGCCAGCCTCAATCAAGTCGCTGGCTCCAAAAGAGTCTGGTAGTCGGGATGCCAGCCGAGGCGCAGGCCGTGGGCAAGGGCGTTGAATGATCCGTGGACGAAATGACCGGGGACGACTCGACCATCGAGTGGAGGCTGCAACTGCGCGCAGCGCCTGTAAACTATTCTACCACGAACCGTTGCGGGGTGTCCGGCCTGTATGTCGTGCACCTCTGCACTGACGTGCTCATAGCGACCGACAAGATCATCGTCCCAGTCACTTAGGTTCTTCTCAAAGATTAGCCCGCTTTCGCCCCAGATCGAGATGTCGGCGAGCGTCCTAAGGTAATCGCTAACAGCCCGGACGCACGCTTCGTCTCCCACCTCGATCAGCTCGAGTTGGCGGACGAAGGCGGGACGGTCGGCGATCAATTGTTCGATGGCCTCGACAGGCGGTTGCTTGGTGAAAGACGACAGCAGCCCTGGAAGGTTGTTCTTCTGAACAAATGCTCTTTGCTCGGCCTGAAACGCGTCCACGTCCAAGATGGCGGGCTTGCCAGCTCTAATCAGCCTGTCCGCCGCCTCCTTCGCAGCGCCGATCGCGCGTTCGCACACTAGGTCGATGATGAGCGGAGAGACCGTCGGCTTGAAGATCGCGCGTATCGGATCGACGGGATCTGCATCGACGCTGATAACGGCGAGATTCTTGACCAAGGCGGCGCAATGAGCCGCATCAGCGTTCAGGAAAGCTTGGACGTCGGCGTCGCATGCCGGTGCAGCTTTCAGCTTGCTGTGGGCTTTGGCGAGGTTAGCGACCAGCGCCTCCACGTCGGCATCTGTTTTCGCGTCGTTCAGCGCGATCGCGAAGGCACCCGCCTTCACCGGTGTGACATATAGCCGGAAATGGCTGGTCGCCGGGTCGATCTCTCCCGCCGCCATGAAGCTGAGCCAGTTGGCCAGAGACTTCCACAGGTCCGCAGCCCAGTCGGATATCGGATTTTGCTTCAGTGCGCTCTTGCTTTGCTCAAGAACGACTTCGCCGCCGACCAGGTGAACCGCCACATCGTCTAAATGTTCAAGAGAGACCAAGGCGCCGCTAGGCGCGTTGAGCAGGTGAAAGCAAAGGCGTACAGGTTGAAGCGCATAGCCGAGGTATTGGCCAGCGGCGCTGTGTTTTCCCGTTTGCGTCTTCGCGTTCATTGCCCATCCCGTTCTCCCGAGTCGCACCGGAAGAAGCCAGTAACGATATTGGTATAGTTCGCCGTTGTTTACAATTGGCGCCCCGGCGATAGGACGGCTAGGCGCGATACAATTGCTGTTTAGGGCCAGCTCTCGAAGTCCAGATTCGGCAGGACAATGAATTTGCAGGACGTCCATTATGGGCACATCGGGGCCGTCTATGGCTCGGGCGATATGTCCGCTTTTGGACGAACGCGAAGTTTGCCGGAACGTCTGACTTTGGGCGCATACTTGCCGTCAAATTCGGCGTCCTTCACTGGTTCGTTCACGTATTCCGGAGAAAATTACTGTGCGAGTTGATGGATCCTCGTTCCCGGTACGACAGCCTCAGCTATTTCACATAGATGCTTATGGTGCGTCAGGTAGATGACCTGACCTGTGTTTGCCATCGCTCCGAACAGCCTGAAAACCTCCTCCGAGCGAATATGGTCGAACGTCTCCATGATGTCGTCGGCGACGAATGGGACCGAGGGCCGAAATTGCGCGAACTCGTAATAACCGGCGAGTCTTAGGGCAAGGTACAGCTGAAATCGTGCACCCTTTGAAAGCGCTTCGGTGACCTTGGATTGCCCGTCACCCTGCACAGCAATGAGAACCTCACCACCTCTTACAGGCTGGGTTGTCAGCCCCGAATACTGGCCACGCGTCATTAGCTTGAACGCGTCTGATGCGCGCGCCATCATGCCGGAGCGATGGCTCTCACGGTAGATCCGCAAAGCATTGCCAGCCGACATGATGCCAAGCTTCAGCTCTATGTAGCGAACGGCCTTCTCCTCGATTTCCAGCAGGGTTGTGCGCCGTTCAGCATCCAGGCGTGCAACCGCACTATCACCGCCGATGGCGTCCAGCTTGTCGGCCGCGCGCGTCTGCCGGATCAGCTGTTGCTGGATGGTTTCATCGAACAGGCGAAGCCGCTGCTCACCCTCAGCCTTCTCGACCGCGAGGCCGTCGAAATCGATCGCGTCCAGGATCGAGCGGGCCTGCTCGAATCCGTCGACCGCGAGCTCCGCCACTATCCGTTCCTCAAGTTCGGCGACGGTGGTGCGCAAGCCATCGCGCTCACGCAACAGCTCATCGCGTTCGACTACCTCGGGCAGAGTGGCGACACCAAAGACGCCCAGCACCTCGTTCTTGCGGCGTTCGTGTGCCAAAATCTCAGTGTCGAGGATGTCGCGCGCCTCCTTGAGGCGCTTCAGGTCGTTGCCGAGGCTTGCCTTCGTTTCACGTGTCCGCTCGGCACGCTCTAGGCGCTCGGCAAGGCGGATGGCCAACTGCTCCGGGTCGGTATCCTTCGTCGGCTCGTCGGCTTCAACCGCAACGGCGATGACCTCGACCAGAAAATTGGCCCTGTCGGCCTCCATCTTGTCGATACGCAGCTGCAGGTCGTCCCGTTCCTGCAGGCTTCTTGAAAGTTCGGCCAATTGATCGAGCACAGTGCCGACGCCGGATGCGGAGAGCCCGCTTTCGAGCCAAGTTCCCTTGAGTGCTTCGGTAATGCCGGCCAGCCATTCCTCCTCGCGACGCTCCGCCACACCTACTGCAACCCGTCGTGCCGCTAGATCCTCTTCTTTGGAGCTCACCATTCTGAGCGCCTCGGCATACTCGGCGTCCACCTTGCGCTGCCGATCCAGAAACGGCTCCGCGATGGCCATGATTGCTTCGAGGGTGTCGTTGGACTCTGATACAATGCCGACGCTTCCCAGCACTGCTCTCATTTCCAAGCGTATCTGCTCGCCGGCGTCAGCGGCTCGCTCGGCCTTCAAGCGAGCAAGTTCGATCTGCTCCCAGGCAGCGAGCGCATCGCTGCGCGCCTCGATCTGATCCTCGATCCTTTCGATCAGGCGCTCAGACGAAGGTTCCACGGCGTCTCCGAGCAGGTCCCTGGCGGCCGCGCGGATTTCCAACAATTGGGTATCCACATCCTTGCCGAGCTGTGTGCGTTGGATGCCGTTGCGTGACAGGTTGGCCGCGGCCTCGGCCAGCTCGCGCGTAGTTGCCCGGATCTCAGCCAGATCCGCCGCGCCGGCCAGCCGGCCTGCGCTGGCAATGTCATCGCGCGCCAATGCCACGGCGAAGTCGTCAGCGGTGTCACCGGTCAGCGCTGCGCGGTGCGTTGCCCACGCATCATCGCGAACTCGGCGGATGGCGGTAGCCGCTTCATCGTCGACAATGTCGCCCGAGGCACGAAGGGCATCCAATCGTGCGGCGAGCATGGCATGGTTGCCCTCGTATTCAGCAAGGCGTTCGGCAAGTACGGCGGTGTTCCTTGCCAGTTCTGACGCTACCGTCTTCCAGGCGGCAATCTGCCCGGCGCTCGGAACCGCGACGTTGGCGAGAGCGAGGGCATCTCCGTTCCATGGACGCAAGCGCGCGAGCGCCGCCTTCCATCGGATTGTTCCCGCATCTTCCGCCTCGCGAGCCGTCCTAATCTCTGCCTGGTGTCCGCTTGCTCGCGCTTTCGACAAAGCCGAGCCCAGCCTTGCCCTGGCAGGTTCGGGCACCGCCCTTTCCTCGCCGACCCGCTGCCTTGCCACCTGCAGCGCATCGAGTGCCGCCGCGGCTTCGTCGCGAGCGGCACGCATCCCGGTAGCAATCCCGGACCTCTGCTCGACCATGGCGCGAACGACGCCAACGGTGACGGCAGGCAGAAGCAGCGCGCCAGGATCCGCCTCGGAAGATCGGCCCAAGGCGGCAAGGCAGCTCGCCACGCTGTTGTTGAGGATTTGCAGCTCCATCCTGCGAGTGGGCAAGTCAAAGCCAGCCGCGGTATGGCGCACCTTGCTCTCCGCCAGCCCGCGAATGCGTTCGGAAATCGACAGGATCGGTTCGTCCTCGTCGACCGCAGTGACTTTTTCCGCCAGGCGCTCGGTCTCGTCGATGTTTGCGGACAGCCGCGTTCTGAGGCTGGCATCGTCATCGATCAGTTCGGTGACACTTCCCGTCGATGTCCGGGCTGGGGAGGCGATGTCCGGCAGCTGATCCAGCCGGGCAATCTTGCGCCGGATATCCGCCAGCATCGGCGCAGCACGCACGTAACGAGCAAAGGTATCCAGCCTGGCCACCAGCACCGCCCGATCGCTGATGGTTCGGCCGTACTGCTGCGCTGCATCGAGACGTTCGGCCTCCAGGCCCTCGTAGGTTGATGCAAGGGTGTCGATCGCATCCCTGCGCGACTTTACGTCAACAAGGCGCTTCTTCAACAGCGCCAGTTCGGTTCCATGCGCCTGCTTCCGATACAGAGCGTCTGCTTCGGCCTCGAGGGCGTTCAACGTATCACTTGCGTTCCCAAGACCGGCGCTGGCCGTGAACAGAAGCTTGCCGAGGTCGCCCCGCGACTCCAGGATAGATTTTCCGCCGGCTTCCAACGTCTCGTCATCGAGTGAGAACATCGTCGTGTAGGCGTCGCGCGACAGACCGGCGAGATGCGCCGTGATCGCCACCTCGCTTACCGGTTGGCCCGTCGCATTCAATAGCGAATTACTGCGCTGTTTCGTACGCGTGAACGTGTGTTCGGAGCCGGCCAGTTCCAGCACCCCGCCGATGCGCATGGCACTGTACTCGTGCAGGAAGTTGTAGCGGCTCCGTTCCTCGATGCCGAACAGCAAGTCTAGATAGGCCGAAAGCGCAGTCGATTTGCCGGCCTCATTCAGGCCAAACACGATATGCAGATCAGGTCCGGATTCCGGTTTGGGTCCGAAGTCGATCGAACGATCGGTGAACTTTCCATAACGAATGAGGTCAAGGCGCCGCAACCTCATGACGATCCACCGGCCTTAAGGCGGGCAGTCACCAAGTCCGCGCCCTTGGAAAGCACCTGATCGAGGAACTGTTCCAGCCCGGCTTCGTCCGTCCCAGCAAAATCCCGCCCGTCGGCCGGAAGGTCGGCGACCATCTTTTGGACGAACGCCCTCGCCTCAGCGCGGAAGGCCTCCGAGGTGGCATCGGCACGCATTGATTGCTCGAGTTCGAAAATCGGATCAGCAATATCCTCGGCGGTCTCCGTCCGAGGCGGCGCGAGGTCAAGCTCGAGCTTCTCCACCCACGTATGGCCTAGCTGTTCCGCAGCCTGTTCGGCTTCGGCAAGAAGGAGGTCCCTGTCGCGGATCAGCGCCCACATCAGTGGTGACGTTCCTGTCAGGCCAATGCGAGCCACAGCATGACGCGATCGGACGGTTGCCCGCATCTCTTCGAGTGCGAAGCGAACACGCGCGACGGCCTCGGGCCACTCCACCGCTCCGGTAAGGTCGACGCTCACCCGTTCGAACTGCGCAACGCTGGTCAGCCGTTCCTCGATCTCCACCGAACGGTCGTGGCGCACCGTCACCAGGGTGACTGATTTCTCACCGGCCTCGTTGATATCCCTCCCCTGCGGTATTCCCGGCATCACCACGGCACTGGCGCCAGGATGGACTTGGCGAGCATGGATGTGGCCGAGGGCCCAATAGTCGAAACCGTGGGCGTGCAAGTCAGCGATGCTGCAGGGCGCGTAAACGTCGTGACCTGGCGATCCAGCCAGACTGGTATGCATGATGCCTATGTTGACGGCCCCTTCACGAGCCGCCGGATATTTGGTTAACAGGCTGTCCGGCGCCTTAGGGTTCGCAAAGCTCAAACCATGGAATACGACGTCCAGACCGCCGGCTGTCTGCAATACCGACTGAGCACGACCACCAAAGATGGTAACGGTGTCGGGAAATACCAGCTGTTTGGAAATCCGCGACAGGGCGTCATGATTACCGCGGATCTTGAAAACCATGATGCCGGCCTGGTGCAGGCGTGTCATCTGCGCGCCCAAGAACCGCGCTGTCTTCATTGAAGTCTGGTCGCCATCGTATAGGTCGCCAGCAATGACCAACGCGGCCACACGTTCCTCAAGGCAGAGATCCACTATCGAAACGAATGCCTGGCGGCTGGCGTCGCCCACCAGCCCGGCAAGATCGGGATTTCGCATCGCCAGCGAACGAAGCGGCGAGTCGAGATGAATATCGGCCGTGTGTACGAATCGAAATGCCATTCGGCCTCCGCCAGCAAAAGAGGTGTTCCGAGCTTCGACAGAAATTGCAACGAGGGCGCTGCAGCGCCCCGTTACACTTCAGCTAATTTCTCGCTCGCGGATTCGCCGGCCACCAACAAGCCGTCTTGGGACCGTAACACTCCTTTGGCAACCAAATCGGCGACCCCAGCTGAAATCAGCTGCCTTAATTGTGCGCTTGTGGCTTTGAAGCCCAGCATCCTGGCAACGCCTGTGGCGATTTCTTCCTCTGTCGCACCGAGGTTGGATTTCACGACTTCCATAGCGCCTTGGGCGACCTCGTCCTGCGCAATCATTTCGGGCTTGCGCAATCCAGCGGACACGACCCCACTGCGATCCCTGAGACGAACAGGAACACCTGGCTTGAAGCAGAAGTTGCCTCGACGGGCTACTGAACCACCTCTCTGTGCTATGCTTACCCCCCGCTCGATTGCATCCTGAATCCTGCCACCGGCCCGCTGCAGACCCCAGGCGTCCCGAATACGCGAAACTATTTCGTCGACATGGATTGGCGTTTCTGTAGCCACGACCTGCTCGACCAGTCCGGCCATGATTCCGCTGGGCGTCTCGTGGAGTTCGAACGATCCCGGTCGCTTTAGTTCGGCCTCTTCGTAGGCTCGATTGGGTGTCTCGGATCCGTTTGTGCTTTCGAGACCGATTTCCGTCACGTTGCCTCGGTCGACCGTAACAACCTGCACGGCTACAGCTCGATTTCTCTGGACCCCCAATTCGGCCCGCTCATCGAGTTCTTTTCTGGCGGCCTCAATCGCTAGTATGGTTCGCTCCAGCTGCTCACGAGGCCGTTGGAACCAGTCAGCGCTCCAGATGCGATGGATGATCCAACCATGGTCTTCCAGAACCGACTGCCGAAGCCGGTCTCGATCTCTGGCCGAGCGAGATGAGTGATATTCTGCGCCATCGCATTCGATGCCAAGAATATAGCGGCCTGGCCTCTCTGGATCCGCAACTGCGAGGTCGATGAAGAAGCCGGCAATGCCCACTTGAGCATGAACCTGATAACCCATTTCGATCAGCGCGTTGGCTACCTGTTCTACAAAGATTGAATCCATTTCGCGAACCGTGACTTGGGCAAGCGAAATTCGCCCTGTTCTCGCGTAGTGCAAGAAGAGCTTGAAGGCGAAGATGCCTTTCCCTTTGCCACGCTCCAGGTCGATGTCCTCGTCTGTGATGGACGCGAATACTTCGCAGCTGCGCTTGGCGCGGCTTATGAGGACGTTGAGCCGACGCTCGCCGCCTTCCGCGCCAAGAGGGCCGAAACGCATGGCCATGTATCCCTGGGCATTCTTGGCATACCCCACCGAGATCATGATCACGTCGCGCTCATCGCCTTGAACATTTTCGAGGTTCTTGACGAAGAATGGCTCGCTTGGATGAGCGTGAAAGAATTCCTCGGTGTCGGGATTTAGTCGCCGCAGCGCTTCGAGTTCATCCTGGATCGCGCGGCGTTGGCTAACCGAAAATGTTGCAACGCCTAGAGTCTCTTGCGGGTTCACCTTCGCATGACGGATGATCGCCTCCGCTACTGCTCTCGCCTCTACCGGATTGGTTCCTGTGCCGCCGGAATCGAAGACCCCCTCCGGCACATGATGAAACCGCAACCCCATACCTGCCTCTTGGGTATAAGGGCTTGGCACGATGAAAAGCCGGTTCTCGTAGAACTGGCTGTTCGATACTGCGATTAGAGATTGGTGACGGCTACGGTAGTGCCAGCGCAGCATACGCTGCGGCAAGCCGCGGGCCGTGAACAGGCCGAGGATGCTTTCAATGTCGGCGACCTGCGCGCCCTCACCCTCGTCATCTTCAGACTGCGAGCCTGTCATCTTCGCGAAGAATGTCGTGGGTGGCAGTTGGCGTTCGTCGCCAACGACGACCACCTGACTGGCCCTGGCGACCGAGCCAAGTGCGTCCACGGGCTGGATCTGAGACGCCTCGTCCATCACGAGCAGATCGAAGGACATCCGGCCGGGCGACAGGAATTGCGCCACCGAAAGCGGGCTCATCATGAACACTGGCTTCAGCGCCTGGATGGCAGGGCCTGCCTTCTGCATCAATTGCCGGATGGGCATGTGGCCTCGTCTGCGCGCCATCTCAGAACGAAGCAGTCCGACAGGTCCAGCTCCGCCGTCTCTTGAAGGAATTTTCCGGTGATGAGCCGTTACAACTTCGATGGCGCCGGCCTTGATGCGCTGGCGGTCCAGATCTGCGAAGTCACGTACAGCCCTGGAATGCAGTTCCCCGTCGAACCTTGCCAGCTCCGGCTCATCGGTCGCCATCGCCAGAAACATTCGTTCGTAGTAGGCCATATCAAAAACTGATCGAGCCGATCCTGTTGTAATCTGGCCGTTGGCTAGGCCGTCTATCAACTGTCCCAGTCCAGCCTTTCGGGCCGTTTCGGATCGCTCTTCATAGGCAACCCATTTCGAGAGCTGCTCCTGATGATCGAGCCAACCCTGCAGCCGAGAAACGACCTCGCCTATCGCGACGTCCGGAAAATCGACTACTCCAAACAAGGAGGGAGCATCGGCTTTCAAATCCCCTGTAAGCGCCTTCAATTCCCGCGCTGCCGCTTGGGCCGCTTCACGTGCTGAACGTGCCGAGTTTGCGATCTCGATTCTTTCAGGCAACCGCGCAGCCAGATGTCGGATCGAGCCATTTTCTTTCAGCCAAAGCTCGGCTTGCGTGAGAGCGGCCCAATCGGATCCTCGACCGTGCCACGACGAGCCGAATACGAACTTGCCAAGGCTCTCTCCCGCATCGATCCCTTGAGCAAGTGCTTGTAGTCTGCCTAGTCGGCGCAGTAGCTCCACCCGCTCAGTGATTAGATCCGGAACGTCAGTCAGAACCTGTCGTGACGCATCATCGGCTTGAGCTACAGTGCTCGCCTTCGCTTCCATCAGTTGCAGCGAGGCCCGCTCGGCGGAAGCCACGTCGCCTAGCATGGATGACGCGAGGTGCCCGAGATCGTTCCAGAAACCTTCGATAATTGGCCGACCGATTTCGATAACCTTGCGAACGCGCGCTGCACGCGCACCGGCCTCGGAGCGTTCCGCCATCCGGCCGGCGATAATCCGAGGTTCGGGGCCTAGCCCTCGTAGAGTCCGCATCCACTCCACTAGCGCGAGCAGTGGCGCGGAAGCCGATCGCTCCCCACGCCAATCTGCCCCGAAGGCGGAACGGCCAAAAGCGTCGCCTTCGCGGACTCTTGCTGCGGCAGCCTGACCCTTCATCAAAAGGTCGAGGAGACCAACTATCTGCGTCGCAGGCGCGCTAGGGTCGACCACAATAGTCCGCGCAAGTGCTGTGGCGCGACGGTAGTCGCCGTTCAATGCTTTCAATATTCCCGTGTGTGTGGCGAGCGCCTGCCGCGCCGCGGCCACCTCGGTGCTCCACGCCGCGTCAACAACCTTGCCCTGAAGGTCGGCTCTGGCAGCCTCAAGCGTCGCTACGCTGTCGGCAAGGTCGCCTGCCTGCTCAAGTCCGGAGTCCCAAACGGTGGCTGCGAAGGCCTCCGGACTTGCGTCAGGTGCTGCCGCTACTCGCTCGCCGGTCACGGCCAGCCTGAGCAAGCCTGCCAACGTGTCTGGCAATATCGCCGATCCGAGTTCCTGATTCAGGCGCTCAGCTTCTTCCCTCAAGCGTGGGAGCAGAATGGTGAGCTGTCGCGCACGATGGAAACCATCTTTCGGAAATTCCGAGGGAAGCTTTGCAAGCTCTGTCTCGAGACCTTCAATTGGCGTGTCGATAGCCGTTGCCGCCAACTGCTCCGAAAGTTCCTCGGACTTGCGGGCGAAATCCGTTCCTGACCAGAGAAGCGATGAAATGTCTTTCGGACGCTCATCCCATACCGGCGAGACGAGCGCCTCGGCAGGAAGTCCAGGCGCGGACGCGAGAAGCTCAGCGCGATCTTCTATCTCGCCGCTGTCGCTGAGAATTTTCGGAGGCTCGGCCTTGATCCGCTCAGCGATACCGACCAGTTTGGCGTGCAGTGCCTTGGCTTGGTCCAGCAACGCCGCGATGCGTGGGACGAGCCTCTCAATGGTCGTTGGAAGAACGACATCCAGGCCAACTCCCCGCCACGGGTGGTGGATCGGCAAGCCGATCTCGTTGATCCGCTGAGAGACCTCATCGAGCAATTTGCGACGTTGCGAAACGCCGTCAGTTGTCCAGCTTGTGGCATCCGTAAGTTCGATGTCCACTGGTTTCTGACCGACCTGCCTTAGTCGGGTTAGCTGGCCGAGAACCTGATAAGGAGTGAGTTCGGACGCTCCGAACGCAACGTGCATTCGTGCAGCATGTGCGTTGAGTTTATCGCGAGCCTCCAGCAAGCGATCAGTTAGGGAAGAAGGAAGCTGGCCCCTGGGCGATCCGAGTTGCCAGGTTCGCCGCAGCTCCTCTAGCATCATGCGCTTGTTCGCCTTGTTACTATGCAGCTCAAGGCAGGCGTCCCCCACCCCAGCAGTGTCAAGCCGTCGCTTGACGACCTCCAGCGCTGCCATCTTTTCGGCCACGAACAGCACGGTCTTTCCGTCGGCAACGGCCGACCCAATAATGTTTGCGATCGTCTGCGATTTTCCTGTCCCAGGCGGACCTTGGATAACGAGGTCGCGACCTTTTCTGACGTCATGGATCGCCAGTGTCTGAGAACTGTCACTGTCGACGATATGCAACATTTCGGCGGGCGCAATGTGCGGATCAATCGCTATGTCGTCCGACATAAGCGGCTCGCGTGTTTCGAAACCATCTGAAAGAAGCGAGCGGATCTTCGGTTGTTCGATAATCTTTGCGCCATCGGGCCAGAGATCCGGATCCAGATCACGGTACATCAAGAACTTCGCAAACGAGAAGAAGCCGAGCACCATATCGTCGCGAAGCACCTCCCAACCCTCTTTGGTCGAAATTGCTTCGGCAACGGCATCGAGATAGGCCGAGACGTCGAAGTCATCTCCCACCTCAAAACGCGGCAGAGCGAGCTTGTGAATGCGGTCGAGATAGAGTTCCAAGGAGAGGTTTGCGGTAAGATCTTCCGGCCGGGCTCGTAGGCGGAATTTTTCTCCAGCGGCCCCTCGCTCAAGCCGAACCGGCACCAAAATGAGGGGGGCCTGACGGATGTTCTCTTTGTTGTTCGGGTCAATCCACTTCAGCATTCCAAGGGCCAGAAAGAGGATATTGACGCCCTGCTCTTCCTCGAGTGTGCGGGCATCATGGTAGAGATCAAGGAGCCGCCGCTGCAGCCCAGTTGGGGTCATACGCGTCTGCAGCTTGGTGTCCGAGTGCCGCGCGGATATCCCTCTGTTATCGACTCCATCGTCCTCTGGTTGGGCGAGAGCGACGGGGGAATAGTCGATCTCTTCGTCTGGAGGGCTGCTTTCATCCTGGCCCGCTTTCGGCCTATCGGGCTTGCCGGCCAGGAAGGTAAAAGCCTTTCCTTCGGTCACCAGCAATCGATAAATTTCGGACGACTTCTCATCGACGATATCGATCGTCTTCGCGCTCTTGGAAAACCGCGGCACATTCAAAAGTCGATTGCGGGCGGAAAGATCGAGCAACTCCATCCTGGCGCGCTCGAGTTTCTCCTTTAGAGGGAGATCGCTTTGGAAGACTGACTGTTTTACGTCCAAGACTTACATCCCCTTTGAAAGGAGAACCAGCTAGAGCCCGCGTAGAGCGTTCGCGCAAGAAAAAACAGCCGTGTTCAATTAGAAACGACTGCGATCACTTCTGGACACCGTCCAATATTGCGACGTGTGATATGGGTCAGAGCCTGCATTCTTGGCCCCCTTTGCCTAGTCGCTATCCGACGAGGATTCTCGCTCCCTGCCCCCGTATTTAGCCGCCTCCACAATGTCTTTTTCTGACACAGAGAGTCCGTTGCGGACCCGAATGGCTCCCGCACTTGGAACGCGGTCCAATTCAGATCCAGTCTTTGCCTTATCCTTCTGGGGCTTAACCTCCGGCGGCGGGTCTTTCGAAAATGTCATGCGTAGGTCCTACTCGTCCAAATCTAAATGCATCCGCCTGTGAGCCTCAAGCCGCTTTCCTGGTCATACAAAGAAAACGCCGCGCCCAATCAATCCACCGTCTCTCGTGGTTCCGCATTCTGATTGGCGCTTTAACATTCATCACTATTAGCGCCTGGCATTTAGTATCCTCCCTCTACTGGTTTTTTTAGCCGATAAGTAATAGATCGGGATTTCACTGCAGAAGTCCGGAGCCATGAAGTGACTGACGAAATCCAAAATACGGCCACCGCGCTGATGGAGCTTACCGCCGATATCGTTGCGGCTTATGTGAGCAAGAATTCAGTGCCGGTCTCCTCATTGCCGGACCTTATTGCCAGCATCAATTCGTCATTAGCGCGTATCGGCCAGCCGTCCGAACCGGAAAAACCCGACCAAGTTCCCGCGGTCAACCCCAAGCGCTCAGTCACTCCAGACTACATCGTCTGCCTCGAAGACGGCAAAAAGTTCAAGTCCCTCAAGAGACACTTG
>NZ_RZRA01000360.1:0-5093 GCF_003998945.1 Mesorhizobium sp. M7A.F.Ca.CA.003.01.2.1
GTTCCAAAGCTGCCCGGACTTGTTCGGGCGTTTTCTTCCAGTTCTCGGCGAACTCTGTCATCTCGGGCGTCCGCACGACAAAGAGCGCGTCGACGATCTTCAGATTGGCTTGGCGGAAGAGGTGCTGAAGGTTCTTGGCGCCAAAGAAGCGGATATGTGTGCGATCGAGAAGGCCCCAGTCCCGGTAGTCGACATTGTCATCAAGCATCATCGCCATCATTGCGGCATGATTGGCGTTGGGGATCGACGAGACCACGCTGCCGCCAGGCCGCAGATAGCGGGTGACCTCCCTCAATGTCTCCCAGGGATTGACCAGATGCTCGAGCACATCCGCGATGACGACGGCATCGAAGCGTCGCTCACCGAAGACCTCGCCCCATCCTGGCGTGTTGAGATCGCCCTGGACCGCGTCGACGCAAAAGCTCTTCAGGATCGGAATGCAGTTCGGATCATATTCGAGCGCGGTAACCCGACAGCCGTTCAGAGCTATCAGTGGCTTGGCGATCGACCCCGGTCCGGCGCCGATTTCGAGGACATCCTTATCCCTGCCGACTAACCGCAACACATTTGCCGCAGCCGTGTCCGAATTCGGGTCGACATCGAAAACGTAGATATCTGCTGATGTCTTCTGTTTTGCGCTCACTTATCCGTGCCTCGTGTGTCTGCGCCAATCTTTCGGATCGGCAAAGCAAGCTTTGACAATGCTTTCGCAACTTTCCACGATTTGCTCTCGTGGATAAGCGTTAGCTCGCGCGCCGCTGCCTGAAGGCTTTCCGTCACGGCCGCCAATTGGCCTCTCAGGGCCGAAACGTCAAGGCCCTGCTTGTCGTACTGCTCGGTGAGCGATCCTAAATCCGCTTGGAGAGCTGACATCTGGCTGACATGCTTTGCGATTTCCTGTCTCGCATCTGTGAGTTGTGCCGAGCGCGTTGAGAGCTCGGCATTCAAGCTCGCGATCTCATCGATTCTCGTGGCCAACTCGCTTGACTTGGCGGCGATCTCCAATCGCAGTTGTTCTGCTTGGTCCCTCAGGGTCGAAACGTCCAGGCCCCGGCTGTCGTACTGCTCGGTGAGCGATCTCAAATCTGCCTGGAGAGCTGACATCTGGCTGACATACCTTGCGATTTCCTGTCTCGAATCTGCGAGTTGCGCCGAGCGCGTTGAGAGTTCGGCATTCAAGCTCGCAATCTCACCGATCCTTGTGGCCAACTCGGTGGCCAACTCGCTTGACTTCAGTCGCTCTGCTCTTATCTCACCCTCGACCGCCTGCCCTTCCATTGGGTTCTGGTCCTCAACCATCGCTACGATCTTTGATTTCAACGCATCGCGTTCCGCGCTAAGTTGATCGACTTGAGACATCAGCGCCCGGACATTGCCGACCAGTCTTAACTCTGTGGCGGCGTAATCGGTTGTCGGCGCGAGGCGCGCCTTGGTCTCACGCGCCAGCAATTCGGCAAACATGACTTGGCCAGCCGGCAGCCAACTGTCCTCAAATTCGTCATAGATTGCATCGAGTTCGGCGGTCGCTGCTGGCGAAGACGCGTCTTCCTCGAGGTCGAGCATGGCAACATAGGCTCGCTTGACCAGATCCGGCACGCCATCATTAGCCATGAGCAAGTCGACGCTCGCCAGATGGTGCTGGTGATCAGTCGACAGATAAGCTGCAATTTCTTTCTCGACAGAGCTAATCTTGCGCGGCCATTCGATCGAAAATCGTTCTGAGATCTTCTCCAGGGCAGGCCCGAAATCTCGAACCATCGACTCGTACGACAAGAAGACACGAGGTGAATTCCTAGTGCTTCTCTCGGAGGCCAGAACGTAGTTCAGCCAAACGAGGGAGGCGAATCCCAGATCCATTCCGTCGCGCTTTGCCAGCGATTTGGCGACCGACAGTGGATTGCGAGTGATCGTTACATAGTCAGTCTTGTACCTGAGCGATGTAAGCAGTTGCTGATAGATCGGCACAATGCGCGAAATCCGCGGCTCCTTGAGCACGATCGTTGGCATGCCGCCATATTCGCCATCGAGTAGGCGAGCGATCTCGTCGTGGTAGAATCTTAACCGGCTTGCCGACAGTTCCTCGACCCGGACCGGCCTCCAATCGTCCCACCGGCTACCAAGTTCGAGCAAGAGCTGCTCGTTCAGCAGGGCCAGATGCAATGGTTCCCAATAACCTGTCCGGTTGCTTTCGTCGGCGGGAATCAAGTTCTTTGGTGGAGCAACACCCAGCAGTTGAAGCACGCCGGCCAACGCGCTGGTGCCGGACCGATGCATGCCAAGAACCATCAAGCAGGTGCGCTCGCCCTGGCTTTCTCGCTTTAACTTCGAACTCTTCATTGTCGTCGCGGCAACAGCCATAATTGTATCCCATGGATGGGCAAGCCACAGAGCTGGCTTCTGCGATCATGAGCCTTGCCTGTACTCTACGCCGGTTTTGGAAGCTGCAACCGAGTCATTACGTCTCTGAAGGCCGTCCCAGTATGGAAATGGCCAGCGTGCCATCATGTCGCGACATGTTATGACTATAATGTGGCGCGCCCGCGCCCCACCTCTGGTAGCTTTGTCCTCTGCACGCACTCGACCCGCAAACTTGGCCTTCATAGCCATTTCGACCAGTTGCGTCGTAGCGAGGTCGAGAGCAGAGTCAATTGCGGCAAAACCGAAACAACGCTGACGCGGCGGCAGTGTCCAAATCGCAACGCACCGATCGGACTCCACCGATCCAGTAACAGGGCGTCAAGCTTACTCGTATTCACGCTCTTGTCCGAAAAAACCTCTGGCTATGCCCTCGCACCCGCAGTATGCGATACAGGACGGCGGGGGTCGGGGATGGCACGTGGGTAAGGTGATTGATCGCGAAGTATCTTCGTGTTCGCACTTCGCTGGTGTCGATGCCCTTGAGCCTGGAGTCTAGTGCCGTCCAATGAATTCCCATCTAGAAGCTGTGTTCGGGCTCAGGCCACAGATGCGGCGCGCCTTCATCATGGTCCAGGACGTGGTCATGGTCCTGGTCGCCGTGGCACTCAGCCTTATTCTTTCGCGGTCGAATCTTTCGTTCGAAGCGTTCTCCAACGAGGGTCTGGCGACATGGGCGGGCATCGTCGTCATCAGCCATTTGTTGTTCCGCTACAGTGGCCTTTACACCACTGTCTGGCGCTTCGCCTCGACGCCGGACTTTTTCAACATCCTGAAGAGCTGCGCGATTTTGACGTTCACTCTTTACATGGCGTCGCTGCTGCTGCGTTTTTACCGGCCGGTGGCGGGGCTCAACGAGCGTCAGTTCATCGTCTTCTTCCTCGTCTCCTTCACCATCATATCGGCACCCCGGCTGTTCTACCGCTTCCTGCGTGACGGCGCGAGCTGGGGGATTCTGAGCCGCAAGACCGACCAGCAGGCCAAGCGCGCTCTGTTTGTCGGCCGGCTCGGCGAGGCCGACCTGATCATTCGCTTCACGCGCACGGCGCAACCGGCGGACTATTCCATCGCAGGCATCATGGCCACCGAGCGCGGCGCACCGTTGGGCACGCGGATTCAAGGTGTTCCCGTGGTGGCGACAATGCCGCGCCTGATCGATGTCCTGGAAGACTATGCGACCGGCACCAAGAGCCTGGACTTGCTGATTTTCGGCAGCGGCGCCGAGCACGAAATCGAGGACTATTCGGAACTTGTGCGCATTGCCCGGCACGGCGACATAAATGTGGTGCAGTTCTCAGGCCTTTCGGAGTTGGAACAGCACGGAAAGCTGGTTCTCGACACCGTCGAGATGGAAACGATCCTGCGCCGGCCGACGGTCGCGTCCGATATCCAGCGTATCGGCGCCTTTGTCGGCGGCAAACGCGTTCTGGTGACCGGCGGTGCCGGTTCTATCGGTCAGACGCTGGTCAGGCGGTCGCTGGAACTCGGAGCCGAGGCGGTGCTGGTCGCCGACAACTCCGAGTTCGGCATTTTCCAGCTGAGCCAGTATGTTGACGAGAAGGACCACGACCGCCTCAAGGTCCGCATCGTCGATGTCGCGGACCGGCGCCAGATAACGCGTGTCGTCACGGAATTCCGGCCGGACATCATCTTTCATGCCGCGGCCCTCAAGCATGTTCCGCTGCTCGAGGAAAACTGGGATTCGGCCATCCAGACCAATATCTTCGGAACGCTCGTCTGTGCCGAGGTCGCCGCCAAGTGCGGGGTTGCGCAATTTGTCCTGATATCGAGCGACAAGGCGGTGGATCCCTCGTCAGTGCTCGGCATGACGAAGCGGGCCGCCGAACAGATCATCAGCGCCTTGCATGGCACGCCGGCAGGCGAGACAAGCGGGCGTCGCCCGGCCACCAAGTTCATTGCAGTGCGGTTCGGCAACGTCTTCGGCAGCAATGGTTCGGTGGCGACCATATTCCAGGCGCAGATCGAGGCCGGAGGGCCCGTCACCATCACCGACCGGCGCATGACACGCTATTTCATGACCGTGGCCGAAGCCGTCGATCTCGTCATCATGTCGGCGGCCGATGCCGCGTCGCGGCAGAGCGGAGACGATTATGCCGTCTATATGCTCGACATGGGCAAGCCGGTACCGATCCTTGAAGTGGCCGAAACGATGATCCGCTTGTCCGGAAAGAGCCCATACAAGGACGTCGCGATCCGGTTCACCGGCATAAGGCCGGGTGAAAAACTCCACGAAACGCTGCATGGCGAAGACGAGGAACTCGTCGAACTCGGCATCTCGAAGATTTTCGGCCTCAGCACGGACGTCGTGGAATGGTCGGATGTCCAGGTCGCGCTCACGGCGCTGCAGCAGTCGGCGAAAAACCAGGACAAGGCTGCCGCGCTCGCCGCATTGGCAGGTCTCGACCGCGCCAAGAAGGCCAGGGCAAGTGCACGTCAAGACGCGATTCCGAAGACGGCCGGGCAGGCGACCTAGAACAATTCCGGGAAAAGCGCACGGCGCTTACCTTTGGGAATTGCGCCAAATCAAAGAGATAGATCCAATCAGAATCAGAAAGCGATCTTGCTCGTGAGCAAAGATGATCTGCGCATCGCGGTCCTGATGGGCACGAAAGACGGCGCCGCCTTCATCGAGGAGCAGCTGCAGTCCCTGCTCGAGC
>NZ_RZRA01000361.1:0-5083 GCF_003998945.1 Mesorhizobium sp. M7A.F.Ca.CA.003.01.2.1
GTGTAGTCCTTGGTGTCGACATTGCGGTCGAGCACGAAGACCGGGATCTTGGCGTCGATCGCCTGCTGCACGACGCCGGTCAGGCCGGCCGATTCCTTCGGTGACACCAACAGCGCATCGACCTCCTGGCGGATCAGGTTCTCGACATCGGCGACCTGCTTTTCGGTCTTGTCCTCGCCGTCGGTGATGATCAGCTCGACCTCGGGGTGCTTGGCGGCTTCGGCCAGGATGTCCTTGTTGAACTGCGCGCGCCAGGGCTCGATGGTCGTCACCTGCGAGAAGCCGATCTTCCACTTCTTGTCCTGGGCATAGGCATTGCCGGTGGTCAGCAGCGCGGTGGTGGTCAGCAGTGCCGCGGTCACGGCGGCAAGCTTCAGCATGTCACGTCGTTTCATTTTTTGTTTCCTCCGAGATTGAGAGACGGTGTCTCTTGCGACGGCCGCTTTGCCGCGGCCGTTTCCTTGTGCGCCGATTGCCCGCCGGGCAGGCGCAGATAGGCCAGGAGATCACCGGCATTGCGCTCCTGCACGAGCACGGTGCCGATGATGATCATCCCCTTCAGCACCAGCTGAAGGTTCGAATTGATGTTGTGGAGCTGCAGGATGTTGGAGAGCAGACCGAAGATCAGCACGCCGCAGAACGTGCCGATGAGGCTGCCGCGCCCGCCCATCAGGCTGGTGCCGCCTATGACCACAGCGGCAATGGCGTCGAGCTCCAGCCCGGCGCCGGCATCCGGCTTGCCTTGCCGGTACTGCGCGACATAGAGCACGGCGGCAATGCCGGCGAGCAGCCCGGAGACGGCATAGGTGGCGATCTTGACGCGGCCGGCGGCGATGCCGGAGAGGCGCGCCGCCTCCTCGTTGCCGCCGATGGCATAGACATAGCGGCCGAACGGCGTGAAGCGCAGCACCGCGCCGTAGATCACGATGGCGCCGAGGAAGAACAGGCCCGGCATCGGGATGATGCCGAACACCAGCGAGCGCAGGATCTCGAAATCGGCGGTGGCGTTGGAGCCGGTATAGACCGGCAGCACCGCATTGTTCTGGCCGGCGGTCAGCCGTGCGATGCCGAGCGCCGTCACCATCATAGCCAGGGTGACGATGAAGGGCTGCAGCCGTCCGGCAACGATGATGAAGCCGTTGAGCGCGCCGAACAGCAAACCAACGCACGGCGCCACCAGCAGCACGCCGAGCACGCCGAATTTCGGCTCGATCTGCGGCAGCAGAAACCACAGCGACAGGCAGCACAAGACCACGCCGACGACGGCGGGCGTGATCAGGCCGCGAATCCCGTCCAGCCTGATCTCGCGGACGAGATCGGCGCCGGCACGGGACTTTGCCAGGTTCTGGAAGATGAAGCGGGTGACGACGAAACCGAGGCAAAGCGCCACCAGCGCGACGGTCGGCACGCCCAGCACGACGCCCGGCGTCACGCCTGGGACCGTCAGCAGCATGGCACAGACCACCGAGCAGATGGCCATCAGCGAGCCGACGGAGAGATCGATGCCGCCGGTGATGATGACAGCCGTCATGCCGGTGGCGATCAGCCCGGTGGTCGAGACCTGGCGCAGCACGTCGAGCAGGTTGCCGTAGGAGAGGAAGATGTTGTTGCCCTTGGAACTCATCGGCGAGCCCAGCACGCCGATCAGGAAGATGGCGATCAGGCCCCAATAGAGCTTGGTACGGGACAGGAGTTTCAGGGCAGTCATGCGGCTGGTCTCGATATGGTCCTGCGCGGGGCGGCGAGACGCATGATGGCCTCCTCGCTGGCCGCATCGCGGGAAAGAATGCCTGTCTGGCGGCCATCGGCCATCACCAGGATGCGGTCGGAGAGATGCAAAAGCTCCGGCAGTTCGGAGCTGATGACGGAGATGGCCAGTCCATCGCGCGCCAGCTTGAAGATCAGGTCGTAGATCTCGCGTTTGGCGCCGACATCGATGCCGCGCGTCGGCTCGTCCAGCAACAGCACCCTTGGCCTGGTCGCCAGCCACTTGCCGATGACGACCTTCTGCTGGTTGCCGCCGGACAGCGTGCCGGCAGGCTGGTCGATGTCCCGGCAGCGGATGCCGAGCGCCTTGACCGCCTGCCGCGCCAGCCCCTGCTCGGCGGCCAGCGAGCGGATGCCGAAGCGGGCCAGCGACCCGACCAGCGGCAGCGCGACATTGTCTGCGATCGAAGCCTGCAGATGCAGGCCTTGCGTCTTGCGGTCCTCGGTGACCAGTGCAATGCCCAGCCGCCTTGCGTCGCGGGGCGAACGGATATCCACAGGCCGGCCGTCGACCTGGATTTCGCCACCGGTGCGGCCATCGCTCGAGCCGAAGATCGCCTCCAGGATCTCGGTTCGGCCCGAACCCAGCAGCCCGCCAATGCCGAGGATCTCTCCGGCGGCAAGATCGAAGCCAACGCCGTCGATCACCGTGCGCCAGCCATGCGCATCGGGCTTCGACAGCGACAGGTTTTCGACCGAAAGCACAATGTTGCCGCCGGAGTGGCGCTCTTCCTGGGAGGAAGCGAGCAGGTTGCGTCCGACCATCGCCGAAATGATCGCATCTTCGTCCAGCCTGGCCATCGGCTCGGTCAGTACATGGCGGCCGTCGCGAAACACGGTGACGCGGCTGGCCAGATGCATGACCTCGTCGATGCGGTGCGAGATGTAGACGATGGCGACACCGCTCTCGGCAAGCTGGCGGATGATGCGGAACAGCCGCTGGCATTCGGCCGGCGACAGCGCCGAGGTCGGCTCGTCCATGATCAGGATGCGTGCCGACATCGACAGCGCCTTGGCGATCTCGACCAGCTGCTGCTCGCCGACACGCAGGGCACCGACGCGGGCTTGCGGATCGAGCTCGATGCCGAGCCGCTGCAACAAAGCGCCCGCCGCGCGGCTGCTTGCCTTGCGGTCGACAATCAGCCCGGCGATCAGCTTCTCGCGGCCAAGGAAGATGTTGTCGGCGACGCTGAGTTCGGGCACCAGGTTGAGCTCCTGATGAATGATGGCAATGCCGGCATCCTCGGCGTCGCGTACGCCAGCGAAATTGACAGGGTGGCCATCGACGCTGACCGTGCCTTCATAGCCGGTGTAGACGCCGGAGAGGATCTTCACCAGCGTCGACTTGCCGGCGCCGTTCTCGCCCATCAAGGCATGAACCTCGCCGCGCCGCAGCTCGAAGCCGACATCGACCAGGGCGGCGATGCCGCCGAAGCTCTTGGAAATATGCTCGGCGCTCAGAACGGTGTCCGACCGATCGGCAGCGCCGTGCTGCGGGGAAAGGGAACTGCTCTCTCGCATGACAATGGCGGCCTCCCTTCCGTCGTCGTCAACTTCCCGCAAACGCTAATCTAAACGTTTCGATCATGTCAAGCTGATATGAGGTACCGCATGTTTACTGCATTTCGATTCTTGCTAAAAAGGACAGGATTCCGTACGTATTGGCCGGCAAGGGTGGCGAAACGTTTCGAAAATGACAGCATCAGGGCAAAAAAAACACCGGAAATCCACCGCGCCCACCATGCTTCATGTGGCTGAAGCGGCGCGTGTTTCTGTCGCCACCGTTTCGGCGCTGATCAATGGCACGGCGACGGTCAGTCCGGAGCTTAGCCAGCGCATCGAACAGGCGATCCGCGATATCGGCTACAAGCGCAACGCGATCGCCCGCAGCCTGAAGATGGGCACGACCCGCACGATCGGACTGACCGTGCCGCACATCACCAACCCATTCTTCACCGATGTCGTCTCGGTCATCCAGCAGGCCTTCGACCGGGCCGGCTATGCCGTCATGCTGTGCTGCACGGACGAGGATTTGAACACCCAGGACGATCAGATCAAGCTGCTGCTCGACCGCATGGTCGACGGGCTGATCGTGGCGCGCGTCGGCGACGGCGCGATCCTCAAGCGGATCGTCGACGACGCCAACGTGCCGGTGGTGCTGCTCGATCGTATCTGCAAAGGCGTCGACACCGATGCCGTGGTGCTGGACAACCAGCGCGCGGTGTTCGACGCCATCACCTATCTGATCAATCTCGGCCACCGGCGCATCGGTTACATCACCGGCACGTCGGACATTTCGCCGATGCATGACCGCATGGCGGGATATCGCGAGGCGCTTCACGCCGCCGGCCTGCCGATCGCGGAGGAGCTGATCCGCTTCGGCAATTTCCACGAGATCGACGGCTACAACGCGACCATGCAGATGCTGTCCTCGCACGATCGGCCAAGCGCGATCTTCTCGGCCAACAACCCGATGGTGATCGGCACCATGAAGGCGATCCGCGACATCGGCCTGTCCTGCCCGGAAGACATTTCAGTTGCCTGCTTCGACGACTTTCCATGGTCCGACGTGTTTCAGCCGCAGCTGACCACCGTCGCGCAGCCGGTGCAGGCGATCGGCGAACAGGCGGCCAATCTGCTTCTCGACCGTCTCGCCGGCAACAGGGACGCGCCGCCGCGCAAGCTTTTGCTCAAGGGCCGGCTGATGATCCGCAATTCATGCCGCCCGCTCGGGGCGATTGCGCAGAGCGTGAGCGCATAGTTTTTCGCCCAGCATATATCGTACCAGAACTTGTCAGGCCGCCTGCGACAGCGATTTGTGCGCCTCGGCCAGGATCTCGAACGACCGCACCCGCGCCGCATGATCAAAAATCTGCGCGGTGACCATCAGCTCGTCGGCGCCGGTGCGGCGCACGAAAGCATCGATGCCTTGCCGCACCGTTTCCGGGGAGCCGACGACGGCGCAGGACAATGCCTGGCCCAGCATGGTCTTTGCCATCGGATCGAGATCGCGGTCATAGTTCTCGACAGGTGGCGGCAGCCGTCCGGCCCGGCCGGTGCGCAGATTGACGAAAGCCTGTTGCAGCGAGGTGAACAGCAAACGAGCCTCGGCATCGGTGGGCGCGGCAAAGACGTTGAGGCCAAGCATGACATGCGGCTTGTCGAGGTGCTCGGAGGGTTGGAAGCGCGAGCGGTAGACATCCAGCGCGTGATCCAGATCCGCCGGCGCGAAATGCGAGGCGAAGGCATAGGGCAGGCCGAGCATGGCGGCAAGCTGCGCGCCGTAGAGGCTGGAGCCGAGGATCCAGACCGGCAC
>NZ_RZRA01000362.1:0-5071 GCF_003998945.1 Mesorhizobium sp. M7A.F.Ca.CA.003.01.2.1
CCCGCCGTAGAGGCGGGTTTTTCATTTCAGGCTCTCCCCCGCCTTCAGCCGAAAGCGCGTCAAAGCGTGATCGCATGCTTGCGTTCCCCATGCCCCATCTTGCATCGATCGAGGATGCGGTTTACGCCCTCTGGCTGAAACGCATCGCACTGAAAGCGATGCGTTTCAGTTTTGTTTGAAGCATGTCGTTGTCCCAAACCGCTGCGCACTTTGGGCGACATGCTACCCCGGAGCGTTCAAACCATGCTTGACATCAAATGGATTCGCGACAACCCGAAGGCCCTTGTCGAGGCGCTGGTGAAGCGCTCGTGGTCGGCTGACGAGGCGCAGTCCACGGTCGGCGGGCTGATCGCCTCGGACGAGGCGCGGCGCGAACACGTTACCGAGCTACAGACCAAGCAGGAGCGCCGCAATGCCGCGTCGAAAGAGATCGGCAACGCCATGCGTTCGGGCGATGCTGCCCTGGCCGAGACGCTGAAAGCCGAAGTCGGCGAGATCAAGGTCTTCATCCAGAACGGCGAGGCGCGCGAACGCGAGCTGGACAAGGCGCTGAACGATGCGTTGGCGGTGCTGCCCAACGTGCCGTTCGACGACGTGCCTGTCGGCAAGGACGAGCACGACAATGTCGTCAAGCACATCGTCGGCAAGGTGCCGACGCGGCCGAACTGGGTGAAGGAGCATTTCGAGATCGGCGAAGCGCTCGGCATGATGGATTTCGAGCGCGCGGCAAAGCTGTCAGGCTCGCGCTTCACCGTGCTGAAAAGCGGGCTGGCGCGGATGGAACGCGCGCTCGGCCAGTTCATGCTCGATTTGCACACGACCGAGCATGGCTACGAGGAAGTCATTCCGCCGCTGATGGTCAAGGACGATGTTTTGTTCGGCACCAACCAATTGCCGAAGTTCGAGGAAGATCTGTTCTTTACGCCGCACGGGGAGGGCAGGCTTGGCCTGATTCCCACCGCCGAGGTCCCACTCACCAACCTTGTGCGTGAGGAAATCACCGCGCATGAAAAACTGCCGCTGCGCTACACCGCGCTGACACCGTGCTTCCGTTCGGAAGCGGGCTCGGCCGGGCGCGACACGCGCGGCATGCTGCGCCAGCATCAGTTCTACAAGGTCGAGCTGGTGTCGATCACCGATCAGGAATCGTCACTTGCCGAGCATGAGCGGATGACGCAATGCGCCGAGGAAGTGCTGAAGCGGCTCGGCCTGCCGTTCCGCACCATGACGCTGTGCACCGGCGACATGGGTTTTGGCGCACGCAAGACCTATGACATCGAGGTCTGGCTGCCCGGCCAGAACGCCTATCGCGAGATCTCGTCCTGCTCGGTGTGCGGCGATTTCCAGGCACGCCGCATGGACGCCCGCTACAAGGACAGGGACGGCAAGGGCAACCGCTTCGTCCACACGCTCAACGGCTCGGGCACAGCCGTTGGTCGCGCGCTCATCGCCGTCATCGAAAACTACCAGAACGAGGATGGCAGCGTAACCATTCCTGAAGTGCTGCGGCCTTACATGGGCGGTCTGGAAAAGATCGAAGCGAAATAATGCGTATCCTCCTGACCAATGACGACGGCATTCATGCCGAGGGCCTGGCGTCGCTCGAACGCGTCGCACGTACGCTGTCCGACGATGTCTGGGTGGTGGCGCCCGAGCAGGACCAGTCCGGCTATGCGCATTCGCTGTCGATCTCGGAGCCGCTGCGGCTGCGCAAGATTGGCGAGAAGCATTTTGCCGTGCGCGGCACGCCAACCGATTGCGTCATCATGGGCGTCAAGAAGATCCTGCCTGGCGCACCCGACCTGATCCTGTCCGGCATCAATTCGGGCGCCAACATCGCCGACGATGTCACCTATTCCGGCACCGTCGCCGGCGCCATGGAGGGCGCGCTGCTCGGCATTCGCTCGATCGCGCTCAGCCAGGGGTACAGCTATGTCGGCGAAGATCGCGTCGTGCCCTACGAGACGACGGAGGCGCTGGCGCCGGCGCTGCTGAAGAAACTTGTCGCGACGCCATTGCCGGACGGCGTGCTGCTCAACGTCAATTTTCCCAACTGCACGCCCGAGGAAGTCGCAGGCACGGTGGTCACCTCGCAGGGCAAGCTCGTGCACTCCCTGTGGGTCGACGAGCGCCGTGACGGGCGCGGCCTGCCTTACTACTGGTTGCGTTTCGGCCGCGAGCCGGTCGAAGGCAAGCAAGGCACCGACCTCTACGCCTTGCGCAACCGGCTGGTGTCGGTGACGCCGCTGCAGCTCGACCTTACCGCCCATGAAATCCGTGACCAACTGAGCAAGGCGCTCGCATGAACCAGGGCCTCCCGATCGACGACCGCGAAGGTTTTGCCGCCTTTCTGCTGCGTCTGCGCGGCCGGGGGACTGTGCCGAAGGCGCTGATCGCGGCCTTCGAGGCGACGCCGCGGCGCGGCTTCCTGGCGGCCCAGTTCCATCAGATCGCCTGGTCGGACCGCATGCTGCCGATCGAATGCGGCGAGGCGATCGAAGGCGCCGACATGCAGGCGGCGGTGATCGCCGCACTCACCATCGAGCAGGGCAACCGCGTGCTCGAGATCGGCACCGGCTCGGGCTACACCTCGGCGGTGATGTCGCGGCTGGCCGCGCGGGTCATCACCACCGATCGCTACAAGACGCTCGCCGAGCAGGCGCGGCAACGCTTCGAGGCGCTCGGCATCGGCAATGTGATCGTGCGCCACGCCGATGGTTCCGGCGGGCTGCCGAATGAAGGGCCATTTGACCGCATCGTCGCCTGGGCTGCCTTCGACAGCCTGCCGCGTTTCCTGCTCGACCAGTTGTCGAGCGGCGGTATCGTCATCGCTCCGATCGGCCCCGAAGAGGGCGAACAGGTGCTGGCCAAGCTGACCAAGGTCGGCAGCCGCTTCGAGCGTGAAGACATCGGCCTCGTTCGCCTGCAGCCGATCCTGCGCGGTGTTGCCGCTGTTATCTAGCGCGGATGTCGATGTTCGGCCGCGTCGTGCGCCCGTCTTCGACCCCGGCTGACCTGACCCGAAATCTTCGCACGGCTCGCTCTCTAATATTTTAAGAAAAATTGCGTCGGATTCCATGAGGTTAACCGTCGAGTAACATTAACGCGCTTTAATCATGCCTAGTTTGTACCGGGTATGTGCGGGTTAGTGCGATGCAACTCAGTGTTTTGAAGACAAACGGTCGCAATCTGGCGCGAGGCTGCGCCATTCTGATGGTCGCGGGTGCTGCTGCGGGGTGCAGTTCCCAGGTTTCGCGGTTCAATGGCGTCGACGACGTCTTTACATCCTCGACCAACAATCAGCGCGCCATCATCAACAAGCAGGATGCCGTACAGCAGCCCTATCCGGGCGATGTCGCCGCCGCTCCGATCGATGGCAGCCATACACAATCGGTCAGCCGCTCCAGCCTCGAGCCGGTCTCGACGCGGCCGCTGCCGCCGCCCGTTGCCCAAGCGCAGCAGGCGCCGGCATCGAAGCCGGTGCGCACCGCATTGGCCCCGGCACCGCATGTCGACAGGACCACGACCGGCACCGTCGCTCCGGCGGCGTCGCCTTTCAAGGTTTCGCAACCTGACGAACCCCGCGTGGCTGCTTCCGGCACTCCGCATGCAACCGAGATCGTCGTCAGGGACGGCGAAACGATCGGCGGCCTGGCGCAGCGCTACAAGGTGCCGTCCGACGTGATCATGAAGGTCAACGGGCTGAGCGCGACCAAGGGGCTGAAGACCGGCCAGAAGCTGGTCATCCCGGCCTATGCCTATTCCAGCAAAGGCGAGGCGAAGGTCGCGGATGCCAAGCCGGCGAAAGACGGCAAGCACAACCTGCCGGCCACTGCGCCGGACAAGGTCGCCGTTCTGCCGCAGCAGCCGAAGCCTAAGGAAGGCAAGTCCGCCGCTCAGGTCGACGCGTCGGCCGCAGCAAACCAGCCCAAGGAGCCCAAGCCGCAGGTTGCCAAGACGACCGGCGCTGCCGGGACCTACACGGTCCAGTCGGGCGACACGATGTCTTCGATTGCCAGGAAGACCGGCGTCGGCGTCGTTGCTCTAAAGCAGGCCAACGGGATGAAGGACGGACTGCTCAAGATCGGCCAGACCCTGAAGGTGCCGGCCGGCGGAACCGCGACCGTCGCCGCTGCCAAGCCGGCCAAGGTCGATCCGGTGACGACGGCCACCACGCAGCCCGCGGCAAAGACCACGCCGTCTGAAACGCTGGCGTCCTACACGCCGCCGAAAAAGGATTCGAAGGTCATCCAGCAGGCCGAGGCCGACGATGCCGTCGCGCCAGACGCCACCGGCATCGGCAAGATGCGCTGGCCGGTGCGCGGCCGCGTGATTTCCGGTTTCGGCTCGGGCAAGGACGGCGTCGATATCGCCGTGCCGACGGGCACACCGGTCAAGGCGGCCGAGAACGGTGTCGTCATCTATGCCGGCGACGGCCTCAAGGAATTCGGCAACACGGTGCTGGTGCGCCACGAGAACGGCCTGGTCACCGTCTACGGCCATGCCAGTTCGATCGAGGTGCAGCGCGGCCAGAAGGTCAAGCGCGGCCAGGAGATCGCGCTGTCGGGCATGAGCGGCACGACGGACTCGCCGAAGCTGCACTTCGAAGTGCGCAAGAATTCGGCGCCAGTCGATCCCTCCGGTTATCTCGAATAGTCGGGGCTGTTTCGAATAGAAGAAAAAAAGCAATTTGCGGGCCGTCTGACCTCCAGTCCGGCCCGCCGGCTCAGCCCGTTCCGAAAGGAGCGGGCTTTTTCAGTTCCGGTGCGACGCGCCAGTCTTCAAGCTTCAAAGATGGTCGCGCAGAGTGTCGGCGATCATGACGCCAAGGCTGCTGGCCTTGACGCCGAGAAGCGTCTCCGCGTCGGAGGAATCGACCAGCAAGGGTTTGTCGAAGAGATAGCTCATCTCGATGAGCTCATGCATGCCCAATGCTTCCATTTCGGAGATGGAATAGGAGCGTGTTCCTGGAATTTCACGGTGAAGCATTGCCGCGGTCGCCCGGATGAGTTCCCGGGGTGGGGCGTGTTGCGATGGAACATGGAACGCCCGTCCCCATTCGCCCGTGTAG
>NZ_RZRA01000363.1:0-5066 GCF_003998945.1 Mesorhizobium sp. M7A.F.Ca.CA.003.01.2.1
ACTACGTCATTGTCGGCATCTTCACGCTGGCCGCGATCCTGGCGGCGTTTGCCTTCGTCTACTGGACGGCGGCGATCGGCGACAAGGGCGAGACGACGTTGCTGCGCGTGCGCATTCCGGGCTCGGCCTCCGGGCTCGGCCGCGGAAGTTTCGTGCTGTTCAACGGCGTCAAGGTCGGCGACGTCAAGCGCGTCTATATTGATGTCGACAATCCGACGGTTGCCATCGCCGATACCGAGATCGACCGCATGACGCCGATCACCAAATCGACGCAAGCCGATATCGGGCTTGCCGGCCTGACCGGGCAGGCCAACATCGAACTCAAGGGCGCCGATCCCAAGGAGGTAAAGCTCCTCGACCAAGCGGAAAAGGAAGGCAAGGTCGCCGAGATCGTCGCCAACCCGTCGGCGGTGACCAACCTCTTGCAGACGGCGCAGAATATCTTCACCCGCGCCGACAAGGTGCTGACCGAGCTCGAAGGCTTCACCAAGGACGTTCGCGGGCCGCTGACGCAGACCGTCCAGAACGTCCAGACCTTCTCCGATGCGCTGGCCAAGAATTCGGACGGCATCGACAAGTTCCTGTCCGCGGCCAGCACGCTGGCCGATGAGCTGAAAGGCGTTTCCGGCAAACTCGACGGCACGCTGAAGGCGGCCGAAGGCCTTCTCAACGCGGTCGACAAGGACAAGATCAAGAGCATCGTCGCCAATGTCGACGCAGTAACCGGTAACCTCAAGCAGACGTCGAAGCAGCTCGACGGCGTGATCAAGAACGTCGATACAGCCGTGGGGTCGGTCAACGACTTCGCCAAACGGACGCAAGGCACGCTGGCCAAGGTCGACAACGTGCTCGACGGTATCGATCCCGCACAAGTGCGCTCGGCGCTCGCCAACATCCAAAAGGCCAGCGAGAGCGCCGACAAGGCCGCCGCCGACATCGCGGAGGTGACCCACAAGTTCGCCAACCGGGCCGACGACATCGACCAGACGATCAAGGACGCAAAGCAGCTCGCGCAACGGCTCAACGATGCCTCGGTGCGAGTCGATGGCATTCTAGCCAAGGTCGATACCTTGCTCGGGTCGGGGCAGGCCGACGGCGTGATGGCGGATGCGAGGGCGACGCTGAAGTCGTTCAAGCAGGTTGCCGACACGCTGAATGCCCGCCTTGGCGTCATCACCGACAATCTGGCGCGATTCTCGGGCCAGGGGCTTTCGAACGTCGAAGCGCTGGTGCAGGACAGCCGCCGTTCGATCAGCCGCATCGAGGAGGCGGTAACCGACCTCAGCCGCAATCCGCAGCGCATCCTGTCGGGTGGCGACGGCGAGGTTCGGCAATTCGATGGCAGGGCGCGGCGTTGACTTCGGCGCCGGCGCGCCCCAGAAACATGAGCCGCGAAAGCGGGTCGATCTTACGATCCGGGGACAACGGGGATCGCGCGTGAAGTCTGTGTGGGTGAAAACGGGCGGGTTGACATCGGCTGCGGCACTGCTTGCCTTGACGCTGGCCGGCTGTGCGGCGTTGGGCGGCAAGCCCGCGCCGCTCGATACGTTCGAGCTGTCGGCGCCGTCGGTCGACGCGCATGGCCACAGCCGCCGCCAGATCCTGATCGCGCAGCCGTCGGCGCTCAAGGCGCTGGACAGCCAGAACATCGTCATCAAGCCGTCGGATCGTTCGATCCAGTATCTCAAGGGCGCGCAATGGGCTGACCGGCTGCCGCTGATCGTGCAGGCGCGGCTGGCCGAGACCTTCCAGCGATCGGGCAGCTTTGCCGGCGTCGGCAAGCCGGGCGAGGGCCTGGCGATCGACTATCAGGTGATCGTCGAGATCCGCTCATTCGAGGTTCGGGTCGACGGCGGCGAACATGCCGAGGTCGATCTGTTCGTGCGGATCCTGAACGATCGCAACGGCGAGGTCCGTGCTTCCAAGAGCTTCACCGCAGCCGCACCCGTCTCGGGCAGCGGCAATCCTGCTTATGTCAGCGCACTCGACAAGGCGTTCGGCGACGCCGCCGGGCAGATCGTGCGCTGGACGGATTCGGTGATCTGAGCGCGACGCGCGCCGGAATCCCATCAGGCTTCTCTACCTACAAGTGGTCGAAGATCTCCGGCCGGAGCTTTCCGGTCTTCATCAGGTGCTGCAGGGTGTAGGTCACGGACAGCGCGTCATCGAGCGCATCGTGCCCCTGCAATGGCGGGTGCTTGACGCCGTAGTAATCCGCAAGCTTGTTGCTCGGCGTTCTCGCCAGATCCTCGATCGGCATTCCGGCTGCGATCAGCAGCTTGACGGCGTTGTCAAACCGGGTGGCCGGGATCGAAGGCTGAATGCCCCCGACATAGCAGCTGATGGCGATCATGTTCAATTCGTCCTTGCCCCAGGACCAGAATCGCGCCCCTTCGGAAAAACGATCGATGTCGGCGAGGGCATCCCCTAGTGCCACCCCTTTTGTCTCCAAATCTTCCTCGGTGATGCCGGTCAGTTTGGTGAAGAATGGGTCCAAGGCGTATCTCTGACCAAACCGGTCGACCGGTTTGATATAGGCCTTGTGTGTTCCGAGCAGGGGGAAGTCGCCTTCAAGTCCAAGCCTGACGGCGCCGATCTGTGCGATCACCGGGTCGGGATCGTGGGCCGCGCACCAGAATCTGCGTTGCGAGCCCTCCAGGCAAAGAAACTCGCAGTCGAAAATGATTGCCGTCTTCACGATCACACCCTGCGAGCGTTAGGGCAGCGGTACTGTGGATGAATTATAGCGCCGTCGGGAGATCGACTTAGGGCGGATTCCGAAGGCATCGATAGTCTCGCAAGACCTGTTGCGGGCAGGTTCAACGCGTGCCGGACGTTAGAGCAGGCACAGGCGGGACCATGGCCCGCCTGTTCAATTCCCGTCTTAGTGCAGGCGGCCGCTCGCATGCGCCAGCATGGTGTAGACCTTGCCGGTGTCCGACGTCAGGTAGGTCTGCGCCATGATGTTGTCGCGGTCGTTGCGTGAGACATCCTTGAGCAGCTTCTCGAAATCGTCGCAGTAGCGGTCGACGGCGGCGCGGAACTCGGCCTCGGCCTGATACTTGCGACGGATCTCGTCGAACGTCTGCTGACCCTTCAGCGTGTAGAGCCGCCTTGTGAACACGTCACGCTCGCCGCGCCGGTAGCGGTTCCACAGCTCGATCGAAGCATCGTGGTCGATGGCCCGCGCGATATCGACGGAGAGCGAGTTCAGCGATTCGACGACATGAAGGGGCGATCGCTGGGCAGGCGTAGCGCGGGGCGCTTCCGCAGTCGCTGGGGGAGCTGCCGACCTGAGGTCCTCATCGTTCGATGCCGCGGTCAGCAGATCGCGCACCCAGCCACCCTGCGGCGTGCGGGCGTTGGCATCGCCGCGCGGACGCGGTGCCGCCTCGGTCGGACGGTCAAGGTCGAGCGTGCCGCGCAATGCAGGGCCGCCCAAGGGCGCCTGAGGCGTGCGCAGGTCCGGCTGCGGTGCCGGTGCTCGGCGCGGCGGCTCGGCAGCGCGTGCGGCCGGCGCTTGCGGCGCCGGACGCAGGTTGCGTGGTTCGGACCCTTCACCGCCGCGGCCGGACTTGGCCACGATGTCCGAAAGCTCCTTCAGGGCGTTGATCTGCTCGGAAACGGCGCGGCGGATGGCCGAAGTCGATTCCTTGGCCTCTTCCGGCATTTCGATGACGCCCTTCTTGAGCTCGGCGCGGGTCAGGTCGAGCTCGCTCTTGATCGAACCCGCTGTGCGCCGCATCTCCTCGGTCGCATCGGCAAAGCGCTTGGTTGCCGAGTCGACGACGTCGGTGATGGCGTTGCGGATCTTGTCGGCCGACTCCATCGTCTTGCCTTCGGCGTTCTGCAGCGTCTGGCCGACGAGATTTTCGAACGAGCGCATGACCCTTTCGAGATCTTCCGACTTCTTGACCAGGCCGACGGCGAGGTCTTCGAGCGACGACTGCCGTTCGAGCGTGTGTTCGAGGTTGCTCTGGGCCGAGCTCAACAGGTCCGAAGCACTGGACAGCAGGCGGCTGTGCTCGTCGAACTTGGTGGCAATCGACGCGACCTCGCGCAAGGTGGACGACGACAGTTCCGTCAGCCTTGTCGTGTTCGAATCGACCAGACGTGCCGAGCTGGCAAAGGTCTGCGCGGCCTTCTCGGTGGTGGCGGCGAAGCTTTGCGTGCTGCCGCTCAGGCGTTCATCGACCTGGCCGAGATTGACCGCGGCCTGCTCGATCAGCTGACCGAGCTGCGAACTGGACTTGGTCATCCGGCCGATGAGGTCGGCGACGCTGTCGGACAGCGACGAGCGGGCACCCTCGACCGCCGACAAGGTTTCGGCGGTGCGGTTGGCGAGCGCGTCGACAAGTGCGGCATTCTCGCTGCGCAGCTTCTCGGTGGCGCGTTCTGTGACCTCTTCCATGCTCTTTTGCAGTTCCGAGCCGCCCTGGGCGAAGCGCTCGACCAAAGGCCGTGCGGTTTCGTCGAGGATCTTCGACATTTCGGCCGAACGCGCCGCGAGCATGGTGTTGAGTTCGCGGGTGTTGGCGCCGATCGTCTTGGCGGCATCGTTGGTGCTCTGGCCGATATGCTGGCCAACCGCGGTGAAGGTCTCGGCGATCACATTGGCGCGCGAGACGAGTTGCGCCTCGGCGTTCGACACCTGCTCGTTGAGCTTCTGGCCCATCGTCTCGGCCGTAAAGGCGAGGCGGTTCTCGACGCCCGAGACCTGCTCTTCGACACGGGCTGCCGCGGCCGCCGCGCTCGAGGCGAGACGCTCGTCGGCGCCGGCAAGCGCCTGCTCGATTTCGCGGGCATGCACGGCCATTTCCTGGCCGGTCCGCCTTGCGCGTTCGGCAACCCGTTGCTCGGTATCGGCAAAGGCGCCGACGATCGTCTCGGCATGCTCGCCGATCGTGGTGGTGCTGCTGGCGATGCGCGACACCAGACGCTGATCCGCGTCGTCGAAGATACGGCCGATTTCCGAGGCGCGGCTCGACAGCGCTTCCGAACCCTCGGCGATGCGCGAGACGAGCTGCTGGTCGGCGGCATCGAAGATGCGGCCAAGGTCCGATGCG
>NZ_RZRA01000364.1:0-5063 GCF_003998945.1 Mesorhizobium sp. M7A.F.Ca.CA.003.01.2.1
ACAGGTCTGTCTCTTCCGATAAAATCCGCCGTTTCGACATGCCTTTCAATTGAGATTTCAGCCGGATCAGTTTAGAAAAACTCAATGGCCATGCTCAACCGCGTCCACCTCAACGGCCTGCGCGCCGTCGAAACCGTTGCCCGTCTCGGATCGCTGGCGGCGGCCGCCGGTGAGCTCAACGTTTCCGCAGCCAGCAGATAAGCCGTACCGAAAAACAGCTCGGCCAGGCGCTGTTCGAGCGAACGGCGAGCGGTCTGGTGCTGACCGAATTCGGCGCCGTCTTCGCGGCCCGCCTTGGTGCTGGATTTCGTGAGCTTTCCCAGGCCGTGGCGCTGGCCGACGAGGCTACGCAATGCACATTGGTGGTTTCGGTGGCGCCGGCCTTTGCCTCGAAGTGGCTGTTGCCCAGACTATCTCGCCACTTCGACCGGCATCCCAACGTGCTGCTGCGCATCGACGCTTCGGTGCGGCTGGTCAATCTCGATCACTCAGACATCGACATCGCCATCCGGCTTGGCGACGGCAAATGGCCGGGCGGGCGCACGGAACTGCTCTTGGCGCAGGAAGTCTTCCCGGTCTGCGCGCCGGCGATTGCCCAAAAACTGAAGTCGATCGAGGACCTTGCCCAGACCTGCGCGATCACCGACGAGCGAGCAATGATCAACTAGGAAAGCTGGTTCGAGACGGCCGGCGTCCCACCTGTCAGCTTCCTCAAGGGTGCGCGTTTCACCGACCCGATGCTGTGCCTGGAATCGGCGATTGCCGGCCACGGCGTGATGCTGGGCTGGCAATTGCTCGCCGCGGATGCGCTGGCCGACGGGCGGCTGGTGGCGCCTTTCGGTATCCGCGCCCAGAGCGGGCTCGGCTATTGGCTGGTGACCTCGTCCGTCAAGGCGGAAAGCCGCAAGGTCCGGGATTTCAAGGTCTGGATCAGGGAAGAGATCGAAGCAACCATGGCGCGGTTCGGGTCCGCAAACCCAAAACCCGCCGGCGCGATCGCGGTGGAAAGCGCCGCGCCGCCGCTCTATGGTAGGTCGGACATCAAACTACGACAGGCAGGATCATGACCACACATTCGCGCGGCGTTTCCGCATCAATCGACCCGGTGAAGCTCGACAGGCTGGCGGAAGTCGCCATCAAGGTCGGGCTGCAATTGCAGCCAGGGCAGGATCTGGTGCTGACGTCATCGATCGCGGCACTGCCGCTAACCAGGCGGATCGTCGAGCATGCCTACAAGGCCGGCGCCGGCCTGGTGACGCCGATCTTCAACGATGACGAGATGACGCTGGCGCGCTACCGCTTCGGCGCCGATGCGAGCTTCGACCGCGCCGCCGGCTGGCTCTATGAAGGCATGGCGAAGGCCTTCTCCAACAATGCGGCCAGGCTTGCGGTGCGCGGCGAGGATCCGTCGCTGCTCTCCGCACAGGATCCGGCGAAAGTGGCGCGCGCCAACAAGGCCAATTCGATGGCTTATCAGCCGGCGTTGGAAAAGATCACCGGCTTCGACATCAATTGGAACATCGTCGCCTATCCGGACCTCGCCTGGGCCAAACAGGTCTTCCCCGGCGATGCCGACGATGTTGCGGTCGTGAAACTCGCCGATGCCATCTTCGCCGCGTCGCGGGTCGATGTGGAGGATCCGATCGGCAACTGGAGGGCGCACAACGCGGCGCTGCGCAGCCGCACCGAATGGCTCAACGGCCATAATTTCCATGCGCTGCACTTCACCGGACCGGGCACCGACCTGACGGTTGGACTGGCGGACGGCCATGAATGGATGGGCGGCGCCTCGACCGCCAAGAACGGCATCACCTGCAACCCCAACATCCCGACCGAGGAGGTCTTCACCACGCCGCATGCGGGGCGAGTCGAAGGCCATGTCTCCTCGACCAAGCCGCTGTCCTACCAGGGCACGCTGATCGACGACATTTCGGTGCGTTTCGAAGAAGGCAGGATCGTCGAGGCCAAGGCATCGAAGGGCGAGGACGTGCTGAAGAAAGTGCTCGACACCGACGAGGGCGCGCGCCGTCTCGGCGAGGTGGCGCTGGTGCCGCATTCCTCGCCGATATCGGCCAGCGGCCTGTTGTTCTTCAACACGCTGTTCGACGAGAACGCCGCCTGCCACATCGCGCTCGGCCAATGCTATTCGAAGTGCTTCGTCGACGGCGCCTCGCTCAGCCAGGACGAGATCGCCGCGCGCGGCGGCAACAAGAGCTTCATCCACATCGACTGGATGATCGGCTCGGACAAGATCGACATCGATGGCGTCCACAAGGACGGCGCCCGCGTGCCTGTCATGCGCAAGGGCGAGTGGGCCTGAGGGTTCCAGCCAGGAGGTGTGATGGCCTTCAAGATCGCGGTCAAGCGTATCTACGAGCCGCCCGCTGCCGATGACGGGCAGCGGGTTCTGGTCGACCGCATCTGGCCGCGCGGCGTCAGCAAGCAAGACGCCGCGCTGACGCTGTGGTTGAAGGACATCGCGCCGAGCGACGAGTTGCGCAAATGGTTCGGACACGAGGCGGTGCGCTGGGCGGAGTTTCAGGAGCGGTATGGCGCTGAGCTGGATGGGAATGGCGCGGCGGTGACGCAGTTGCGAGGCCTGCTGGGTAACGGCAAGGTGACGCTGCTCTACGGCGCGCTTGACGAGGCGCACAACAATGCGGTGGCGCTGGCGGGGTATCTGCGCGGACGCTGAGATTTTATGGCGGTCGGCGGGACAGCGCCCCCCCTCTGGCCTGCCGGCCATCTCCCCCTCAGGTGGGGAGATCCGCTGTCATCATCTTCTTCGCAAATCCCGAACGTGACAGGAATGGCGGAGCGGCGAAGCTGCCAATCTCCCCACTTGAGGGGGAGATGTCCGGCAGGACAGAGGGGGGCGCCACGGAACACCGTGGACCGAGAGGCAGCTCTACTCCCCCACCGCCGCCTCATAGACATCAGCCTTGAACCCGACCATAACCCGGTCGCCTACCTCCAGAACCGGCCGCTTGATCATGGTCGGCTTGGCCAGCATCAGCGCCTTGGCGCTCTTCTCGTCGAGACCCTGCTTTTCCTTGTCCGGCAGCTCGCGGAACGTCGTGCTCGCCTTGTTGAGCAGCTTTTCCCAGCCGACCTTGCCCGCCCAACCATCCAGCCGCTTCGCGTCCAGTCCCTCGGCCCTGAAATCGTGAAACCGGTAGGCTACGTCATGGCCTTCCAGCCAGACGCGCGCCTTCCTGACCGTGTCGCAGGTGGTGATGCCGTACATGGTGATCGTCAAAAGCGTGCTTCCTTGGCTGACTGTCGAATCCGTTCCACAGACTAAACCGCCCTTCCCGATTTGCCAGAGCCGTTGCCATATCTCCGTTCCACATGACGGCCAGGACAATGTCCTGGCCGTCTAACCTCCAGATCATGCAGCAGCGATGTGAGCCGGAAGCCGGGGGTCCGGCCTCAATAATAGAAGCGCTCTTCGGTGATCTTGCCGTTTTTGACCGTGTAGAGGCCAACTTCATCCATGGTGACACGCTCGCCGGTAGCCTTGGGCGTTATGTCGAACTTGAAGCGCACCGCGAACTGGTCGCCATTGACATAGGGGCCTTCGACAGAGCCGCCATGGACTTCATTGTTCTCCTGCCACCACTGGCCCTTCTGCCTGAGAGCCTCCTTGCCACGGGAGATGGCCATCGGCCCCTCCATGGCTTCGTAGCTCACGATATCGTCGGAATTGTACTTCTCGGCGGCAGCTTCGTTCTCGCCCTGCTTGAGCAGCTCGGTAAAATCCTTGGCAATTTCCGCGATGGTCATTTGCGTTCCTCCTGTTCAGACGCACTGCAAATAGGCAACGACTCGCTGGCCTGCCATCGTCGGACCACGGGGTAGCTGACAAGCCATGTCAGGATGATGGATATCGCTCGGAGTATGTGACGACGATGTGAGCACATCACATCGCGCTCAGCGGCCAACATTCCGGGAAAACGTACTTCTTCAGTCCGCGCAAGCTGTGCACAAGGACGAACTCTCGTGCAACAAAGCTGATTGGGCCCATAGGCTGTTTGGGGACAAGTTTTCGGTCATATGCAAGCGTCAGATGCGGAACGAAACCATCTGACGCCTTGAGGCCTTCGCGCAGCATTTCGACGCCGAGCTTCCTGCTCAACTCACAAACCGGTCCGTCATCGGCGAGAAGCACGAAAGGGTGTTTGGCTGGCTTGCCCCTAGTCGCCGGTCGGCCGGGAAAGCTACTGGCATAGCGAAAGGTAACCTCGAACGGGGCCATCGCAATGCGCCGTCCCGATCGGGCGGCCGCAAAAAGAATTTTGGACCGTAGCCTTTTGTAATCACCGACATGCTGCAGGCTGACGTGAAAACGCTCCGGTAGCAGTTGGTCGCCGGTTACCCCGCATTGGCCGCATAGCCGATTTTGACAATCGGCAAAGCGCGAATGGTCCTTAGACTGCAAAAACAAACCGAAGAACACGCGCTCGGGCCGTTTAGGCCGCCATGGCGGCTCTGGAAGTCCATAGTCGAATTCGCCTTGCAGATACATACGCACACGCCCGGCAAAGAACGCTCCTGTTTTGCTCCATTCCGGAACAAAACAGGAACGCTCTCCTTGAGTCAAGCCTGGAATCTATTCGAGCTCACGCCCAGCAGCCGATGATACCCTCGACCTCGAGGAAATCGTGGATCGCCCAGTTGGCCCCGGTTTTTAGAGTTCGATGAACTAACCTGGCAGCACTGGGCAGTTGGCGCCACGGCGCAGGCTGATATGCGCCACGTCGCCGACCTGGAAGCGAAAACCCTCGGCCTGGCGCGGCGCGTCGATGACGACAGGTGCGCCCTGCCCGAGTTCGGCATGCAGGCGCAGCGTGCGGCCGTGAAAGACGACGCTGTTGACGCGCGCCGGTGCGGTGCCGGGCGCGGCCTCGGTCATCGCCAGCAAATCCTCCGGGCGCACGCCGATGGTGCGGGTAGCGCCCTCGGCAGGTGCCTCGCCGGTTTCAGAAATAGCCTCCAGCGGCAGGGTGCCGGCGGTGAAACGCAAGCGATCGCCATCGCGGCCGGCAAACCGTGGTTGCAGG
>NZ_RZRA01000365.1:0-5063 GCF_003998945.1 Mesorhizobium sp. M7A.F.Ca.CA.003.01.2.1
GAGCGCGCGCGAGCCGCACAGGCCGATGCCGAATTCCCCGCCCGCCGCCATCAGCGCTTGATAGGCGACGCGCTGGTATTCCGGCGCCACCCAGATCTCGTAGCCGAGATCGCCGGTATAGCTCACACGGCCGACCAGGCACGGCGCCATGCCGATATCCATCCGGCCAATGGCCATGAAGGAAAAGGCCGCGTTGGAGACATCCGAGCGCGTCGCCTTTGCCAGCACATCCCGCGCCTTCGGGCCGGCGATCGACAGACCGGTGAGCTTCGCGCCCAGCGACTCGATGCGGACCGACCCATCGTCAGGCAGGTGCTTCTCGAACCAGCGCATATGGTATTGCTCGGCGATGCCGGAGCCGGCGAGGAACCAGCCCTCACTTCCGAGATTGGCGAGGGTGAAATCGCCGATCAGTCTGCCGTCTTCCTTCAGCATCGGCGCCAGCGTCATGCGGCCGGGCTTGGGCAGTTTGCAGGCAAGCATCCGGTCGAGCCAGGCGGCCGCTCCCTCACCCGTCACCTTGTATTTGGCGAAGCTCGAAATCTCCGACAGGCCGACACCGTCGCGAACTGTGGCGACCTCCTTGGCGACCTGCGTGAAATCGCTCGAGCGGCGCCAGGAGAATTCGTCCTTGACGCCTTCCGGCGCGTACCACAGCGGCACTTCCAGCCCATAGGCAACGCCCCATTGCGCACCCTTGGCCGACAGCAGGTCGTAGACCGGCGTCGTCTTCAGCGGCCGCCCGGCGGGCAGCTCCTCATTGGGGAAGCGGATCGAAAAGCGCCTGGAATAATTCTCGCGCACCTTGGCGTTGGTATAGGCCATCGTCGCCCAGTCGCCGTAGCGCGCGACATCCATCGCCCAGATGTCGGCGCCGGGATCGCCCTCGATCATCCAGTTCGACAAAGCGAGGCCGACGCCGCCGCCTTGCGAAAACCCGGCCATGACACCGCAGGCGACCCAGAAGCCCGGCAGCCCGCGCACCGGCCCGACCAATGGGTTGCCGTCGGGCGCGAAGGTGAAAGGCCCGTTGATGATCTGCTTGATGCCCGTGTTCTGGAAGGCCGGGAAATGGCGGAAGCCGACCTCAAGCGACGGCGCGATGCGGTCGATGTCGGGCGCCAGCAATTCATGGCCGAAATTCCATGGCGTCTGGTATTCGGACCATGGCTTGTTGGCCTTTTCGTAAGTGCCCATCAGCATGCCGCCGCGCTCCTGGCGCAGGTAAAGCTCGCCGTCGAAGTCGACCGCGTGGATGATCTCGGTGCCGGTCTTGGCGTTCCAGGCGGCGACCTCCGGCATATCCTCGGTGATCAGGTACATGTGCTCCATGGCCAGCACCGGCAGTTCGAGGCCGACCATGCGGCCGACCTCGCGCGCCCACAGGCCGCCGGCGTTGACGACATGCTCGGCCACCACCTCGCCCTTGTTGGTGATGACCCGCCACAGTCCGTCAGGGCGCCGCACGATGTCCTCGACCTTGGTGAAACGCTCCACTTCCGCCCCAAGTTTCCGCGCGGCCTTGGCATAGGCGTGGGTGACGCCGGAGGGATCGAGATGGCCGTCCTCTTTGTTCCTGACCGCGCCGACGAACTGCTTGGGATCGAGCAGCGGCATCAGTTCGGCCGCTTCGTTGGGCGAGATCTCCTCGAGCTCGATGCCGAGATAGCGGCCCTTGGCGACGACGCCGCGCAGCCAGTCGAGCCGCGCCTCGGTCGCTGCCAGAAGCACGCCACCGGTCAGATGCACGCCGGTCGCCTGGCCGGAAAGCTCCTCGATCTCCTTGTAGAGATTGATCGTGTATTTCTGCAGCTTGGCGACGTTGGGGTCGCCATTGATGGTGTGCATGCCCCCGGCCGCGTGCCAGGTCGAGCCTGAGGTCAGCTCGTCGCGCTCGAGCAGGACAACATCGGTCCAGCCGTGGCGGGCGAGATGGAACAACACGGAGCATCCGACGACGCCACCGCCAATGACCACGACCTTTGCATGCGATTTCATGGATTTTTTCTCTGATATCAGTGAGTTGAATGGGTGAATGGATTCAAGCTGGGAACGATCACGGCTCGCCCTGCCCGATCGCTTCCTTGCGCCTGGCCATGTAAGCCTCTAGCGCCTCGCGCACGGCGATATCCATCACCGGCTCGACATAGTCCTCCAGCGCTTTCTTCCACAGCCGCGTTGCGCGTGCCGTGGCGTCGAGGCCGCCGGCTTCCTGCCAGGCTTCGTAATTCTGCCAGTTGGACAGCATCGGCTGGTAGAAGGCAGTGGCGTAGCGCTCCAGCGTGTGCGGCTCGCCGAAGAAATGCCCACCGGTTGGCACCGCACCCAAAGCCTCGACGGCGAGTTCCGCCTCATTGACTTCGATCGGGCGCAAGAACTCCATCATATGCTGGATCATCTCGACATCGATGATGAGTTTTTCGAACGACGCCGTCAGCCCGCCCTCCTGCCAGCCGGCGGCGTGGTAGACGAGGTTGCCGTGGCCGAGCACCGCCCCCCACAGTGCCATCAGCGTCTCATAGGCGCCCTGCGCGTCGGCGGCATTGGAAGCCGAGCCCGGCGTCGTGCGGTAGGGCAGCCCGTAGCGCCGCGCCAGTTGCCCTGACGCAATGTTGGCCTTGGTGTTCTCGGGCGTGCCGAAGGCCGGCGCGCCCGACTTCATGTCGACATTGGAGGTGAAGGCGCCATACATGACCGGCGCGCCCGGACGGACAAGCTGCGTCAGCACGACGCCGAACAGCGCCTCGGCATTCTGCTGCGCCAGCGCCCCGGCCAGCGTCACCGGGCTCATCGCCCCCATCAGCGTGAACGGCGTCACCGCCACCGACTGGCCGAACTCGGCCATGGTCATCAGGCCTTCGGCCATCATCTCGTCGAAGCGGCGCGGGGAGTTGACCGAGATGATGGTGGTGATACCGGGATCGTCGCGCATCTGGTCGAGCGTCAGCCCACGCGAAATCGCCATCATCTCGATGCCGTCCAATGCCCTGCCCCGGCCGATCGCCGAGACATGGAAACTCTTGTCGGTCAGCGTCAGATTGGTGAAATAAGTGTCGAGATGGCGAGAGTTTGCCGGCAGCTCCACCGGCGCGCAGACCTGGTTGCCCAGCATGTGGATGCAGTTGAAATGCTGCGCCAGCCGTGTGAGATCCGAATAGTCGCGCAAATTGCCGGCGCGGCGGCCGCGCTCCATGTCATGGACATTGGGCGGCCCGGCAACGAGGGTGAAATTGATGGTGTTGCCGCCCAGATGAACCGCGTTGGCCGGGTTGCGCGGCGTCAACACATAGCTGGGCTGCGTGGTCTTCAGCACGTCTTCGATCAGGCCGCGATCGATGCGGACATTCGCTGAGGCATGATCGACCCTGGCGCCGGCCTTCTCGAACAGCGACAGCGCGCGCGGACTCATCACCTCGATGCCGAAATTCTCCAATATGTGCATCGACGCCTGATGGATCTGCTCGATCTGATCGGGCGACAGCATGGCCATTGGCGGATAGGGATTGGTCACCCGCCTGAGCGGCAGTTGCGGAATGGCCGATGGCCCCCGATTGCTGGTGCGCTCGGCGCCGCGTTTGCGTCTTGGTTCGTTCATGCCTGGCATCAAAGCCCCGGCAAACCAGGCAAGCTGTCATAAATACGCCGTTTGCGGGCGTGATTTTAGCCACGGCGGCATTTCCGCAGTATCCATTTATAGAATACGACGAAATATGTCGGATTGTTGATATGGGATTTCCTCGAGCGACCGCTCGGGCGAAGCGTTAATGGACGCTGCAAGATTCCCTTTATGATTTCGGCCTATTGCTCTGCCGATGCGTAGTTCGAGTTTTAGTAAAATTGGTGCGGTTTGCGTGCTGCTGGCGCTTTCGGCCTGCGCCACGCCGCCCAATCACATCAACAATGTCTGCGCCGTCTTCGACCAGAATGACGGCTGGTTCGACAACTGGCAGTCTGCCGCCGAGCGCACCCAACAGAAATATGGCATTCCCGTTCCCGTACTGATGGCGACGGTGCGCAAGGAATCGGGCTTCAAGAGCAATGCAAGGCCGCCGCGTACCAAGCTGCTCGGCTTCATTCCGTGGAAGCACGTCTCCACGGCCACCGGCTTCTCGCAGGCGCTGGACGGCACCTGGTCGCAATATCAGCGCGAGACCGGCAACTGGGCGGCGCGGCGGACGAAATTCGCCGATGCGGTCGATTTCGTCGGCTGGTATCATTCCAAGACATCTGACACCTACGGCGTCGCCCGCAACGACACCTACAATCTCTACCTTGCCTACTATCTCGGCTGGACCGCCTATGGCCGCGGCAACAGGGGCGATGCCGGTGTGCAGGGCTATGCCCGGGCCACCGACAAGATGGCGCGGGACTATGCCCAGCAGTTGAGCGAGTGCGGGAACTGAGCTTGCCGCATCGTTGATCTCGATCTTCGGACTGTCAGCTCGGCCTTTTGCCGCGCGGACGCTTTGGTGGCGTGCCAGCAAAACCGGGGCCATCGCCATGCGGCGCGTCGTCCGGCATACCTTCGTGCGCGGCGTGTTCCTTGTCGAACTTGATCACGGGCTCCATCTTGGCCAGCACGTCGTCGGAGAGCCAGCACAGGCTCATATGACCGTCGCCGAGATGCTTGACCGGCGGCACCTTGGTCTCGCAGAGATTGTCCGGCACCAGCTTCTTGTAGCCGCAACGGGTCTGGAACGGACACCCGGATGGCGGGTTCATCGCCGACGGGATGTCGCCTTCCAGCACGATGTGCTTCTTCACGACACTCGTGTCGGCGATCGGGATCGCCGACAGCAGCGCCTCGGTATAGGGATGATAGGGCGGTGCGAAGATCTGGTCGGTCGTGCCTTGCTCGACGATATAGCCGAGATACATGACGACGACGCGGTCGGCGATGTAGCGAACGACGGACAGATCGTGGCTGATAAACAGCATCGTCGTCTTGTTCTTGCGCTGGATGTCCATCAGCAGTTCGGTCACCGCCGCCTGCACCGACACGTCCAATGCCGAGACCGGCTCGTCGGCCACCACCACCTTGGCGTCACCGGCAAAGGCTCGCG
>NZ_RZRA01000366.1:0-5057 GCF_003998945.1 Mesorhizobium sp. M7A.F.Ca.CA.003.01.2.1
GTTTCAGGGTCGGCCACCTGGACTGCCGACGTCCTTAGGGTCGGGGATTCCAATGGGGATTCCAAAGGGAAAGGGAGCTTGATCGTCGAGAATGGCGGTCAGGTTTTCAACGATTCGGGAGTTGTGGCGTATGGCGCGGGCAGCACTGGCTCCGCGGTGATTTCCGGAAATGATTCGGGTTGGACACTCGTTGATGCCATCGCAGTTGGTCTCTTTGGCAATGGATCGCTCAGCATTGAAAATGGCGGGCAGGTTTCCAGCGGCAACAACGCCATTGTTGGTTGGGATGCTCAAGCCACCGGAATTGTGAATATTACGGGCCCCGGGTCGGTTTGGACAGGCGACTCCATCATTGCCGTTGGCGTCTTGGGCAAGGGCACGCTGACTCTGTCGGAGGGCGGACAGGTTTCGCTTGCCGGGGGTCCTGCTATCGTTGGGTTGGCGGCCCAGCCAGGATCATTCGGAACGCTCAACATCGGTGCGGCAAGTGGGGAAGTGGCGAAGGCCGCCGGCACGGTTGATGCGGCATCGATAGCTTTTGGCGCTGGCACAGGCACGGTTGTGTTCAATCATCTGGGAAATCCCGATGGGTCCGATCTGATTTTCACCCCTTCCCTGACCGGCTTGGGGACCATCCTCCATGAAAGCGGCACGACCGTTTTGGCCGCGGACAGTTCCAGCTTCACCGGTGCCACCACTGTTGCAGGCGGCACGCTTCTTGTCGGGAACCATGCCAGTGCCGGCTTCCTCGGTGGCACGATCAATGTCGAGGACGGCGCCACGCTCGGTGGCTCGGGCACGGTGGGCACGACGACGGTTGCCGATGGCGGGCATATCGCGCCAGGCAATTCGGTGGGTACGCTGACGGTTGCCGGAAATCTGGGCCTCTCTTCAGGGTCGATTCTCGATTACGAATTCGGCAATCCAGGCGGTTCAACCGGCTCTCCGGGGATAAGCGACCGCATCGGGGTGAGTGGCAATCTGACGCTCGACGGTACGCTCAATCTTGCGCAGAGCGGCGACGTGGCCGATGGCACGGCGGGCCTCGGCTATTACCGGCTGATGACCTATGGCGGCAGCCTTACCGACAACGGCCTGGAGATCGGCACGAAGCCGCCGCTTTCCGATCCGGCCGCCTATGAGATCCAGGCGGGCGGCGGCAATGTCGACCTCTTCATCGGAGCGGCCGGCGACGACACGCTGCAGCACTGGCAAGGCGGCGACGGGACCTGGAACACCACGAACGAAAAATGGCTGAACCAGGGCGGCGATACTCTCGTCTCCTGGGCAGGAAACCATGCGGTGTTCAAGAACGAACCGGGCGGCTTCGACGGCGGCACGATCGCCGTCGAAGGAGCGCAAAGCTTCAAGGGCCTGCAATTCGTCGACAGCGGCTACCGCCTGGAAGGTTCCGGCACGCTCGCGATAGATGGTTCCGACAGCGCCGATGGCAATGCCGAGATCCGCGTGCTGGCCGGCACGGCAGCCACCATCGCGACGACGATTACCGGCGCGGGCGGGGTCAGCAAGACGCAAGGCGGCACGCTCGTCCTGGAAGGCAGCAACAGCTATCAGGGCGGCACGCGGCTTCTAGGCGGGATTATTTCCGTTTCTTCCGATGCCAATCTCGGCGCTGCAAGCGGTGCCCTGACATTCAACGGCGGCACGCTGCGGAACACGGCGGCGTTCGCGACGGCGCGCAACGTCACCCTGGATGCCGGCGGTGGGACGTTCCAGACCGATGCCGACCTGACGGCGAACGGCGTCATCTCCGGGACCGGCGCGCTCACCAAGACCGGGGCCGGCGGGCTGGTGCTTTCGAGCGCCAACAGCTACGCCGGTGGGACGACGGTTTCGGCAGGATTCATCACCGCGGCGACGACAGGCGCGCTGGGCAGCGGACCGGTGAATGTCAAGGCCGGTGACCTCCGCTTCATCAATGATGCAAGCGCCGAGAGCCTCGACATCGTCATGGAAACAAACGCAACGATGCGCTTCGATGGCAGTGCGTCGGCGGGAACGGCGACGATCGTCACTACCCAAAGCCGCATCAACTTCAACGACGAAACATCGGCCGGTGCGGCTTCGATCACCGGCAATGGTAGCAGGACGTCCTTCAACGGCAATTCGAGCGCCGCCAATGCCACGATTGGCGTTACAATCCAAGGAACGCTCGACTTCTACGACACCGCGTCTGCCGGCAGCGCCGCCATCACCAACAAGGGCGGCTTCGTTGGCTTCCATGGCGCCAACACCGCGGATGGCGCCACGATCATCAACGATACGGGGGGAAAGGTCGACATCTCCGAAATGACGTCGGACGGTATCGCGATTGGCTCGCTTTCGGGCGATGGTCTCGTCTTTCTCGGCTCGAAGGTGCTGACGCTTGGCGGATTGGATAAGAACGACACCATCGGCGGCGTCATCCAGGATGGCAGCACTGGCATCGGAGGGAGCCTCGTCAAGACCGGCGCCGGCACGCTGACGCTGAACGGCGTCAGCACCTATACCGGTCTGACCACCATCGGCGGCGGCAAGCTCGTTGTCGGCGACGGCAGCCATTCCGGGGCAAGCATTGCTGGCGCCATTGCGGTTGCAGCCGGCGGCACGCTCGGCGGTTCGGGAACGGTGGGTACGACCACGATCGCTTCTGGCGGCACGATTACGCCGGGCAATTCGATCGGCACGCTGAATGTGTCAGGCGATTACACGCAGGAGATAGGCTCGACCTACGAAGTCGAGATCAATCCGGCCGGCAATTCCGACCTGATCGACGTGACGGGCAAAGCCACCATCCAGGGTGGCACCGTCTTCGCGCTCAAAGCGCCGGGCGGCTACAGTGCCGGAACCCGCTACACGATCCTGAGCGCGGATCAGGGCGTGACCGGCACCTATGATGCGTTCGACCAGAACGCCCCGTTTGTCGATCTGGCACTCGCCTATGACGCCAGTAATATCTATCTCGACGTTGCCCGCAATGACGTGTCGTTCTGCGACGTGGCCGGCACCCGCAACCAGTGTGCCACCGCCAATGGCGCCGAAAGCGCCGGGCCGGGCAACCCGATCTACGATGCAATCGCCGGCCTGCCGGACGATGAAACCGCACGCGAAGCCTTCGATGTGTTATCTGGCGAGATCCATGCGTCCGCCAAATCGGCGCTGATCGAGGACAGCCATTTTGTCCGCGATGCCATCAATGACCGCCTGCGTGCGGCCTTCGAGGGGGTAGGTATCCCGGCAACGCCGGTGCTGGCCTATGGCGAAGGCGGTCCGATGCTGGCGCCTGCCACCACCGATCGCTTTGCCGCCTGGGGCACGGCTTTCGGGTCATGGGGTTCCTTCGACGGCGACGGCAATGCCGCAGGCCTCGATACCTCCACCGGCGGCTTTCTTACCGGCGTCGACGGCCTTGTCGCGGAGGATGTGCGGCTTGGCATCATGACTGGCTACAGCCACACGAGCTTCGATGCCGACGGCCGATCCTCGTCAGGCTCGAGCGACAATTATCATCTCGGCCTTTATGGTGGCACGCAGCGGGGCGCTCTCGCCTTCCGCTCCGGGCTTGCCTATACGTGGCATGACATGAAGACATCGCGCTCGGTGGCCATGCCCGGCTTTGCCGACAGCCTGAGCGGCGACTACAACGCTGGCACCTTCCAGGCGTTCGGGGAACTCGGCTATCGCATCGATACGCCAGTCGCGGCCTTCGAGCCTTTTGCCAACCTCGCTTATGTCAACCTGCATACGGACGGCTTCACGGAAAAGGGCGGTGCGGCGGCATTGACCAGTGCAAGCCAGACCACCGACGCCACCTTCACCACGCTTGGTCTCAGAGCCTCCGCCGGCTTCACGCTCGGCGCCATCAATGCCACAGCGCGCGGCATGCTGGGCTGGCGCCATGCCTATGGCGACGTCATACCGACCAGCACACATGCCTTCTCTGCCGGTGATGCCTTCACGATCGCTGGCGTGCCGATCGCCAAGGACAGTGCCGCCATCGAAGCGGGGTTCGATCTCAACCTGACCGATGCCGCAACCCTCAGCGTCGCCTACCAGGGTCAGTTCGGCTCCGGCGTCCAGCAGAACGGCTTTAATGCAAAACTCAACGTGGAATTCTAATCAAGCGGGAAGGATCGTTCCGGAATGACTGCCCCTGACGGAAAAGGGGCTATTCAATCCGCTTGTCGCATCGCCCAGGCGGTCGTACGCCAGGAAGCGAACCTCGCGAGCGCCAGGCAGGAAGCCAGCCTTATCGCCGCCGGTCGGAGCGAGCCTACAAGGACGTGCGCAACTGTGATGAACGCGAACGCTGCGACCGCAGGTGCCGGACTTGATCGCGCAGAAGCGGACGCAGGAGCAGCTGGGAGGATTGTGTGGCGCGAAGCGGACCCTCCCAAGGTTCGGCTTTCCCCTAAACGCTTTACAGCCCGGTTTGGTAGCGCTACCGTTTCGGCCTAGCGTGAGCCTGGGAGGAGCCAGGGCTGTCGCTAGCGGAAGCGTTGTTCCTTCGACGACGTCGCAGGAATTTGTTGGGAGGATCGATGGCGTCTGTCGCAATTGGCGAAGTCTACAAATCATTCGGCGCTGTCGAGATCCTGCACGGGGTCAGCGTGAACATCGAGGACGGCGAGTTCGTCACTCTGGTCGGACCATCGGGCTGCGGAAAATCAACCCTTCTCAGAATGATCGCCGGCCTGGAAAAGATTTCACGCGGCCAGATCGCGATTGGCGAACGTGTCGTCAACAACGTTGCGCCCAAGGAGCGCGACGTCGCCATGGTCTTCCAGAACTATGCGCTCTACCCACACATGACCGTTGCCGAGAACATGGCGTTCTCGCTGATGCTCAAAGGAGTTTCCAAGCCGGAGAGCGATGCAGGCGTGCGCCGCGCGGCCGAAATCCTTGGGCTGGTGCCGTTGCTGGCGCGCTATCCTCGGCAGCTTTCCGGCGGCCAGCGCCAGCGCGTCGCCATGGGCCGCGCGATCGTGCGTGATCCGGCGGTCTTTCTCTTCGACGAACCGCTGTCCAATCTCGACGCCAAACTCAGGGTGCAGATG
>NZ_RZRA01000367.1:0-5037 GCF_003998945.1 Mesorhizobium sp. M7A.F.Ca.CA.003.01.2.1
GTCGGGCTGGAAAGCGGCAAGTTGCTGATTGGCGGCAGCGACGTTTCACTGCCGGCCGGGATCAGCTGCATCACCGCACTAGCCTATGCGGATGACGGCACGCTGTGGCTGGCCAACGGCTCGACCGAGCATGCGCCATCGCAATGGGCCGCCGATCTGATGAAGAAGGGCGTGTCCGGTTCGCTCTGGAAGCGAGGCGCCGCAGGCGGTGATTTCCGCAAACTCGCCGGCGACATTGCCTTTCCCTACGGGCTGCATCCTGTCGGCGAGGATCTGCTGGTTAGCGAAAGCTGGCGTCACCAGCTTGTTCGCTTCGATGGCGCTACCGGCAACCGCTCGACGGTGCTTGCACATCTGCCGGGATATCCCGCGCGGCTGTCGCCGTCCGCCGATGGTGGGGCCTGGCTGACCTTGTTTGCGCCGCGCAACCGGCTGATCGAATTCGTGCTGCAGGAAACGCATTACCGGCAGGACATGCTGAGCCAAGTGCCGCCGGCCTACTGGATCGCGCCGGCACTGGCGTCCAGCCGCAGCTTCCTCGAGCCGCTGCAATGCGGCGGCATCCGCACCATGGGCATCCACAAGCCGTGGTCGCCGAGCCGCTCCTATGGGCTGGTGGTCAGGCTCGACCAGAAGATGCAGCCGCTGTTCAGCCTGCACAGCCGCGCCAATGGAACGCGTCATGGCATCTGCAGCGTTGCGGAAAAGGATGGCCGGCTGTTTGTCGCCTCCAGAGGCGGCGACTGCGTGCTGGCGATCGATGCGGGAGGTTTTTGATGGAACCGATCGTTCGGCTGGAAAACGTCACCAAGAATTATCGTGGCGTGCCTGCGGTGAAGAACGTCAGCTTCGAATTGCGCAAGGGCGAGATCCATGCGCTGCTCGGCGAGAACGGCGCGGGCAAATCGACGCTGACCAAGATCATCGCCGGTGTGGTCGATGCCACTTCGGGCAAGATGTTCCACAATGGGCAAGAGATCGCCTACGCCTCGCCGCACGCAGCGCTTGAAGCCGGCATCGCCATGGTGTTCCAGGAGACCAGCCTGGTGCCGTCGATGACGGTGGCGCAGAACCTTTATCTCGGCACCGAAAAGTTCCTCAACCGGCTGCGCGGCACCTACATTTCAGCGCAGCAGTTCCTGCAGTCGCTGAATTTTCCGGTCGACCCCAACGCCATGGTGGCAACGTTGGGCGCCGCCAAGCGGCAGATGGTCGAGATCGCGCGCGCCGTCCACCACAATGCCGAGATCATCATCTTCGACGAGCCGACGGCGACGCTGACGCCGGAGGAGAAGCGGCACTTCTTCGCGCTGATCCGCCGGCTGAAGGCGGGCGGCGTCTCGATCGTCTTCATCAGCCATGCGCTGGAAGAGGCGCTCGATATCGCCGACCGCATCACCATCCTGCGCGACGGCGAGCTGGTCATTACCGACGACACATCCGCCTTCGACCGCGACAGGATCGTTTCCGCCATGGTCGGGCGCACGCTATCGGGACAGATCTACCGCCAGCGCGACGAAGCGAAGCTGCGCAAGGCGGGCAAGAAAGTGCTGTCGGTGCAGGACATTTCGATGAGCAATGTCGTGCGCAACACCTCTTTTTCGATCTTCGAGGGCCAGATCACCGGCGTGTTTGGGCTGATCGGCTCCGGCCGCACCGAGACATTCAAGATCGTCTCAGGCATCTACAAACGGGATTTCCTGCGCGGGGGCGCGATTGAACTCGATGACAGACCGGTGCGCTATCTCGTGCCGAGCGAAGCGGTGGCCGACGGCATCGTCTATGTCACCGAGGACCGCAAGAGCGAAGGCATCTTCGAGACGATGGGCATTGCCGAAAACCTGTTCGGCGGACTGCTGGCGGCGGGCCGCGAAAAGGCCTGGGTGATCAACACGCAGGAGATGCGCGCGCTCTCGGCCGAATGGACGAAGACGCTGAACATCAAGGCAATCAACGACAATGCGCGCGTCGTCGAGCTGTCAGGCGGCAACCAGCAGAAGGTGGTGATCGGCAAGGGGCTGGTGCAGAAGCCGCGCATCGTCATCTTCGACGAGCCGACACGTGGCGTCGATGTCGGCGCGATCGCCGAGATCCACCAGATCATCAACCGGCTGGCCGATGAGGGGCTGGCCGTCGTCGTCATCTCGTCCTACCTGCCGGAGATCATGAACCTGTCCGACCGCATCCTGGTCTGCCGCCAGGGCCGCATCGTCGAGGAGTTTTCGCCGGCGGAGGCCACGGAGGAGAAGATCATGTACGCGGCCGTGCATTAGATTCAGGTGAGGCCGGCCTGCAAATGGCGGTTTCCTGCGCTTCCGGTTCTCACGTACGAAAAGTACGCTCCGCTCCGGTTCTCGGAACCCACCATTTTCGACTCGGCCTGACCTGAATCTAGACGCCGGCGCTGGAAAAGTGAATCGGACGAGTGGATTGGCCGCAATTGCTCAAGACCTGATTCAATTCACGCAACGATCCAACGAAGGAAAAACCCCATGGCCACCACAAAACTCCTCAGCGATGCCGAGGTCGAAAAGATTCCCGCCGTGAAAGCCGTGTTCGAAGACATCCGCGCGACGCGCAAATCTGATTTCGTCAACAATTTCTGGCGCGGGCTGGCCAATGATCCTCCGGCGCTGAAGCGGATCTGGGAACAGTTGAAGGTGGTGATGGTCGCCGACAGCGCCATCGATCCGCTGACCAAGGAGATGATCTACATCGCGGTGTCGACCGCCAATGGCTGCTCCTACTGCGTCCACTCGCACACGGCGGCAGCCCGCGCCAAGGGCATGACCGATGCGCAGCATGGCGAACTGGTGTCGATCATCGGGCTCGCCGGCCAGACCAACCATCTGGTGACGGCGATGCAGATTCCAGTCGATCCGCAGTTCGAGGTGAAGTGAGGCGTCACACCGGCCGGTAAACCTTCTCCGCCGTGTTCCAGAAGATATCCGCCTCGGCCACCGCACCATGCTTGGCCACCGCGTCGCGGTGCGCCTTGATCAGCTCAGCGTGGCTGGTCCACAGCTTCTCGATCGGGAAGTTCGAGCCGAACATCAGATGGTCGGCGCCCAGGATATCGATCGCGTTGTCTACGACATAGGCGATCAGCAGGGGATCGTTGCGGTGGACGAAGGTGCCGAGGCCCGACAGCTTGGCGTAAAGATTGGGCGCCGCCGACAGCGTTTGCAGGCCTGCCTTCCAGGCCTCGGTGGTTTCCGGTTCCATGCCGGTCAGCATGCCTGCATGGGTGAGGATGAAATTCGTTTCGGGGTTCTCGCCGACCAGCGTCAGGCCGTCCTTCATCTGGGCGGGGAAGAGCTGCAGGTCGAAGGACAGGCCATAATCCTTGAGCCGCGCCACATTGGCGCGCACTTTCGGGTCGATCACCTGATCGGCGGAGGCGGCGAAGCGGAAGGCCGGGGTCTCGTGCCAGTGCAACTGCATGCGCAGGCCGCGCAGCAGCTTGTATTTCATCAAGCGATCGATCTGAGGCCTGATATCGTCGACGGTCATGTCGGTGTAGCCGACGATGGCATGCGGCCAGCCGGTTTCGTCGGACGTCTTCTGCAGGAAAGCGACTTCCTTCTCGAAATCCTCCTTGGCCCAGTTGGTCTGGACGTAGACGGCCTTCTCGACGCCTGAATCCCTCTGGTCTTCGAGAAATTCCTCGATCGGATAGTCGCGCCGGATCGGTTCGTAGGGGCCGAAGATGCGCGGCACCATCGGTCCGACCAGCCATGGCTGATCCTGTTGGCGCCAGATGTGAAAATGTGCGTCGATGGTTTTCTGCATCATGAAACCCTCTTCCAGATTGTCGCCGCCGCCGGAGCAGGGCGGGCGAGCGACAGGATGAAATCGGTGAGACCGGCAAGCGACGAGCCGTCGACGAGATCGTCGAGGTCAGGCAGGATGGCGCGAAGTGCCGCCGTTGCCGGCCGGAAGCGCGGGTCGCCGGCCAAAGGTGTGGCCAGCGACAGCCGGAAGGCGCGGGCGCTCAGCCGCCGCATGGCTGTCTCCAACTCGGCATGATCGCCGCGTTCCAGCGCGTCGGATAGGATGACGATAGCGGCACCGCGTGCAAAGGCTGAAAAGCGCGGCACCGAGAGGAAGGCGAGCAGCGTCGGCCCCATGCGGGTGCCGCCGTCCCAATCGTCGACCTGGACAGCGGCGCGGGCCAATGCCTGGTCGCCGTCGCGGATGCGCAATGCCGTGGTGATGCGGGTCAGCCGCGTGCCGAAGGTGAAAATCTCGGCACGGTCCGCGCCTTGCACGGCGGCATGCGCCAGCTTGAGATAGTCTGCGGTGTGCAGCTTCATCGAGCCGGAAACGTCGATCAGCAGCAGCAGCTTGCGCGGCACGGTCTGGCGGCGGCGCAGCAGCGGCGAGGGCACGTCGCCATCGGCGCTGACGATTTCCCGCAGCGACCGGCGCAGATCGAGCTTGCCGCGCGAATGCGTGCGCACGGTGCGGAACGAGCGGCGGGCGGGCAAGGCTGAAGCGAGCCTGCGGCGGAAAGCGGCAAGGTTGTCGTCGTCGCGCTTGAAATCGCGGGTACTCAGTTGTTCGGCGCCGGAAGAGAGTTCGCCACCTTCCTGATGGCTGATGACCTCGATCTCTTCCTGGCTCGCACCGCCATCATCCTTGATGCGGGTTTCCTCGTCGGCGTCGCCTTCGACCACGGCGGACCTGTTGCCATAGAAATGGCTCTGGAAATGCGCTTCGAATTCGTCGCGGCGGTCGGGCGGCGGCGCCAGGGTGGCGAGGGCCGCCTCGCGGATGTCGGCCATCGAGCGTGGACCGAGCAACGTCACCGCCTGCATGAAGCCGGAGACTTGCTCGGGGGCTATGGCAAAGCCGTAGCGGCGCAAGAGCCTGGCAAAACCCAGGAATGGCGAGGCGGCGCGGGGGAAGCTTGTTTCCCGCATCATTCTGTGTCGCCCCCCTCTGTCCTGCCGGACATCTCCCCCTCAAGGGGGGAGATTGGCAGCTTCGGCGCTTCGCTCTGTTCGGCGACGTCAGCGATTAGCGAAAGCGGGG
>NZ_RZRA01000368.1:0-5035 GCF_003998945.1 Mesorhizobium sp. M7A.F.Ca.CA.003.01.2.1
CGTCACATAAGGGGCAAAAAAAATGGGCACAAGACTGGCCGGCAAGGTCGCCATCATTTCGGGCGGCGCGACGGGAATGGGTGGAGCAGCCTCGGAGTTGTTCGCCGCCGAAGGCGCCAAGGTGGCGATCATCGACCGCAACGGCGAGGCGGCCGCCGCAACCGCAGCGACAATCAGGGCACGCGGCCATGTCGCCGAGCATTTTGTCGCCGACGTCTCCGACGAGGCACAGGTCGAAGCCGCCGTGAAGGGTGCTATCGAAAAACTCGGGCCCATCACCGTGCTGTTCAACCACGCCGGCACCATCGTGATAAAGCCCTTCCTGGAGACCACGGTGCAGGAATGGGATTGGCTGCATGCCGTCAATGTGCGCTCGATGTTCCTGATGACGCGCGCCGTTTTGCCCGGCATGATTGCGGCGGGCGGCGGCTCGATCGTCTGCACCTCGTCGATCTCGGCGGTGGCGGCTACTCCCAACGAAGTGCTCTACGACACCACCAAGGGCGCTTGCCACATGTTCGCCCGCGCCATCGCCGTCGAGTTCCGCGACCGCAACATCCGCTGCAACGCCGTCTGCCCGGGCTTCATCCGCACGCCGCACGGCCTGCGCGAGGTTGCCGACCTCGGCAGGCTCGGCGTCGATGTCTCGGACGCAGCGCTGGCCGCGCAGCAGGGCCGCATCGGCGAGCCGGAAGAGGTGGCGAGGGCGGCGCTTTACCTGGCCAGCGACGAGTCGAGCTTCGTCAACGGCACGCATCTGTTCGTCGACAACGGTTTTACCGCGATGTGAGGCGACGCCTGGCGCCCTTCCTCTCCCCCGTCGATCGGGTGAGAGGTGTCGAGCGCAGCTCGACGGAGTGGGGGTCGACGGAGTGGGGGCGACCCTTGGGCGCGGTGCAGGAAGATTCTTGCGCCTAGTGGCCTTCCAATGTCCGTCGCGACGGTTGCCGGGTGGTTCCCCCACTCCGTCGCGGCTTCGCAGCGCCACCTCTCCCCCCTCCGGAGGGAGAGGAAATGGCACCAAGCCCTGCTTGCTAACGCTCCTCCCTGCGAAATGGCTTGAGCAGCGCCGACGGCGCCACCGCGTTGCGCGACATCACAGCCATGGCGACGATGGTGAAGATGAACGGCAGCATCAGGAACGCCTCGTAGGGGATGTGTCCGAGCCCGCTCGCCTGCATGCGCAGCTGCAAGGCATCGACGAAGGCGAACAGAAGTGCCGCACCCGCCGAGCGCCATGGATCCCAGCGGCCGAAGACGACCAGCGCGATCGCCACCCAGCCGCGCCCGGAGACGACGCCGAAGGTGAAGGCGTTGAACTGCGCCATCGACAGGAAGGCGCCGGCCAGCCCCATCAGCGCGCCGCCGAGGACAACCGCCTGGAAGCGTGTGGCGATGACGCTGACACCGGCCGAATCCGCGGCACGCGGATTTTCACCGACCATGCGCACCGACAGGCCCCATGGCGTGCGGTAGAGTATGAAAGCGGCCAACGGAATGGCCAGGATCGCCATGTAGACCAGCGCGAACTGGTTGAACACCGCCGGCCCGAGCACCGGAATGTCGGAGAGGAGGGGGATCGGCAGCGTCTGAAAACCATTGATGTTGGGCGGCACAGACTGCTGGCCGAAGATCAGCCGGTAGAGGAAATAGGCAAGGCCCGACGAGAACAGCGTCACGCCGATGCCGCAGACATGCTGGCTGAGGCCGAGCACCACCGTGAACAACGCATGCAGCGCACCCATCAGCATGCCGGTCAGCACCGCCGCCAGCACGCCGAGCCACAGGCTGCCGCTGAGGCTGGCAGCGGTGAAGCCTGTCATCGCCGACAAAAGCATGATGCCTTCGATGCCGAGATTGAGCACGCCGGCCCGTTCCGAGAACATTTCGCCCAGCGTTGCAAAAGCCAGCGGCGTGGCGATACGAATGATCGCGGCCAGAAAACCGACCTGGAAGATCTGTTCGAACACCGCGCTCATCGGGCAACCCCGACGCGGCGGATGCGATAGGCGGTGAACAGCAGCGCCACCAGCATGGCGAGCAGTGCAGTGCCCTGGATGACATCGCTGAGGAAGGCCGGCACGCCGGTCGCCCGCGACATCGCCTCGGCGCCGGTCATCACGGCGGCAAGGAAGATCGCCGCCGGCACGACGCCAAGCGGGTTGAGCCGCGCCAGCATGGCAACGACGATGCCGGAATAGCCGTAGCCCGGCGAGATGTCGCTCATCACCTGGAAATGCACGCCGCCGACCTCGCCGACGCCGGCCAGTCCGGCCAGCGCGCCGGACAGCAGCGCTGTCGAGATCAGCACGCGCTCGACATGGATGCCGCCATATCTGGCCGCTTCCGGGTTTTCGCCGGTGACCCTTATCCTGAAGCCGAGCGTGGTGCGCACGATCAGGAACCAGATCAGCGGTGCCGCCAGCAGCGCCACGATAACGCCGAGATGCAGCCTTGTACCTTCGATCAGCACAGGGAAATTGGCCGAATCCTCTATCGGCGGCGAGATCGGATAGCCGCTGAAGGAGTCCTTCCACGGTCCTTCGATCAGCGCCATCAGCGCGTAGTAGATGACCGAGTTGAGCAGCAGCGAACTGACGACATCGTCGACCTTGAATTTTACCCTGAGGGTCGCCGGCACCAGCGCGACCGCGGCCCCGGCCGCAGCGCCTGCGACCGCCATCAACACCATGGCGAGCGGTCCCGGCATCGGGATGGCGCCGACAAAGCAGCTGGCCACCGCGCCGGCCAGCAATTGACCCTCGGCGCCGATGTTCCAGAATTTTGCCCGGAAGGCGACCGCCACCGCCAGTCCGGTGAAGATCATCGGCGCGGCGCGCACCATCGTTTCGGTGATCGCATAGCTGTCGCCCAGCGAGGCCGTGAACATCACGCCATACGCATCGAGCACGCCGGCGCCGGCCAGCGCGATCAGGCCACTGCACAGGACAAGCGTCGCGCCGATAGCCAGCAGCGGCAAAGCGAGGTTGAACCAGGCCGGCGTAGAGGTGCGGACTTCCAGGCGAAACATCAGCTGTGCCCCTCCGCCCCGGTCATCATCAGGCCGAGCTGTGCGATCGTTGCATCGGCGCTGTCGAGCGTGCCGACAATGCGGCCCTCATACATCACCGCGATGCGATCGCAGAGCACCAGCAGCTCTTCCAGATCCTCGCCGATGACGATGATGCCGCAGCCCTTGGCCCGCATGTCGAGGAACTTTTCGTGGATGAAACGCGCCGCGCCGATATCGAGCCCGCGCGTCGGTTGCGAGACGATCAGAACCTTCGGGTCGAAGGCCAGTTCGCGTGCCAAGAGCGCCTTCTGCAGATTGCCGCCGGACAGCGCTCCCGCGCGGGTCATCGGCCCGGGGCACCTTATATCATAGGCCTTGATCTGCTCTTCCGCGAAGGCGCGGATCGTATCCGGCTTGAGCAGGCCCTTGCTGCTGAACGCGGCGGTGCCGATGCGCGGCAACACCATCGAATCCGCGAGCGGCAGGTTGGTAACCAGCCCCGTCGTCATACGGTCTTCCGGGATGCGGCCAAGACCGAGCGCCTGCACTTCGCGCGGCGAAAAGCGTGAGACTTTCTGGCCGGCGATCGTCATCCGGCCGGCGTCAGGTACGCGCACGCCGGAGATGACCTCCGCCAGCGCGCGCTGGCCATTGCCCGACACGCCGGCAATGCCGAGGATCTCGCCTGCACGCACGGCAAGCGACACGTCGCGCAGCGCCGTACCCGAATGACGCGAGGTGGAAATGCCGTCGAGGGTCAGCACCGCAGCACCGGGCGTCGACTGTCCCCGCGCCGGCGGCACGATCTCATGGCCGCACATCAGTTGCGCCATTGCGGACGATGTCGTGTTGGCGGGATCGTCGACGCGGCCGGCGACGCGCCCATGCCGCAGCACTGTGCAGCGATGCGTCAGTGCCCGCACCTCGTTGAGCTTGTGCGAAATGAAAATGATGCCGAGCCCTTGCGCCGCCATCGACCGCAACGCCGAAAACAGCCCGTCGACCTCGCTCGGCGCCAGCACCGCCGTCGGCTCGTCGAGGATCAAGAGCCTGGCGCCGCGAAACAGTGCCTTGACGATTTCGAGCCGCTGCTGCTCGCCGACCGACAGCGCCGAGACCGGAAGATCGGGATCAAGCGTCAGCCCATGCTGGCGGCCGATCTCGGCCAGCCGCGCCAGCCCGCCGGCGCGGTCGATCCGCCCTGTCTTGCCGGGAATGCCTATCAGCAGGTTCTCCAGCACCGTCAGCCTTGGCGCCAGATGAAAATGCTGGTGCACCATGCCGATGCCGGCGGCTAGCGCATCGGCGGAACTTGTGATCCGCACCGGCCTGCCCTGGATGAGAATCTCGCCGGCGTCGGGCGCATAGGCGCCGAACAGCACGTTCATCAGCGTCGTCTTGCCGGCGCCGTTCTCGCCCAGCAGCCCGAGGATCTCGCCCGGCGCGACGCTAAGGTCGACAGCCTCGTTCGCCTTGACGGCGCCGAAGTGTTTGGTGATGCCGCGCATTTCGATGAGGGGGGCGGACAAGGGGGCTCCTGAACGTACGGGCTTTGCGATTCAGCTTTGATTGAGAGGAATGCGCTGCACCCCCCTCTGGCCTGCCGGCCATCTCCCCCTCAAGGGGGAGATTGGATGTCATATCGGCTTTCGCCAATTTTCTTGAAAGAACAGCGCGTCGCCGAAACTGCTAATCTCCCCCCTTGAGGGGAGATGTCCGGCAGGGCAGAGGGGGGCGCCTAGCGCCAGCCCCTCAAACCAGAACTCAATCCGAAACCGGCGTGTTCTCGTCCACGTCGACGCGGAAATTGCCTTCGAGTATCTCGGCTTTCTTCTTTTCGACCAGCTCCTTCACGTCCGCCGGCAGCGTCTTGTCGAACTTGTGGTAAGGCGCCAGATGCGAGCCGCCCTTGGCCATGCGCGAGAAGTCGCCATAGTCCTGCGCGGTGAAGACGCCGGCCTTGACCAGCTTGATCGCCTGTTCGACCGTCGGATACATGTCCCAGACCGGGCCGGTGATGAC
>NZ_RZRA01000369.1:0-5033 GCF_003998945.1 Mesorhizobium sp. M7A.F.Ca.CA.003.01.2.1
GTTGAGGGCTGTGCGCTCATCGACGGGAGTGATGCGGCCCGATTGTAATTGATGTCCGGTCAGCGGCGGGCGGGCCAGCGCGATGCCCAGCCCATAGGCGGCGGCGTCGAGCACCAGATTGTAGTCCTCGAAGCGGCGGTCCTGCGGGCGCGGGCGGTAATCCATGCCTTGCGCGGCAAACCAGGCGCGCCAGGCCGACGCGTCGGAATCGTTGATCAGCGGATATTTGAGCAGCCGGGCAGGGTCGCCCCGGCCGATCTCGCGGGCAAGCTCGGGTGACGCGACAGGGAAGACATGTTCCTCGAAAAGTTGCACCGAGATGCGGCCCGGAATGCCGCCGCGTCCACAACGGATCGAGAGGTCGATGCCTTCATCGGCAAGGTCGGCCTGGCGGATGTCGACATCGAGCACGATGCGCAGCTTCGAGGGATTGTTTTCCAGAGCCGCCATGCGCGGCATCAGCCACAGTCCGCTGACCGAGGGAATCGAGGTCAGCCGCACCACCGCCGTGCCACGCGGCTCGACCCAGCGGTCGGAATGGGTCGATATCAGCGCAAAGGCTTCCGCCGTGCGCAGATGCAGCCTGTTGCCTTCGATCGTCAGCGAGACGCCGCGCGCACCACGGTCGAAGACTTTCAATCCCAGCCAGTCCTCGAGCTTGGCGATCTGCCGGCTGACGGCGCCATGGGTGATATTGAGCTTTTCGGCGGCCGCTGAAAAGCTGCCTGTCCGCGCCGCCGCATCGAAGGCGCGCAGCGTTTCGAGCGGCACCATTGTGTCCGAGCTGTGATCCATAGTCACAGGTGATCCTCGATTTCGTCGTTTGTCAACCGGGGTGAAAAGGCGTTTTCTGCCTTTCAGGACCGAAGAAATACGAGGGCGGTGAGATGAGCGAGATAACGGGCACGTTGAATTCGACACAGCGAATGGACACCACGGCAGCCATCGCTGTGGCGCTGACGGTGGTCGGCTGGGCCTCCGCCTTTCCCGCTATCCGAGCCGGTCTCGCCGCCTTCGGCCCACTGGAACTGGGTGCGTTGCGCTTTGCCATCGCCGCTGTGCCGGCGGCGATCTTCCTGGCCGTCAAGCGCCCGGCGCTGCCAAGGCTCGACGAAGCGTGGCGCCTGGTCTTTGGCGGCGCCATCTTCGTCGCGCTCTACACCGTCATGCTCAATTTCGGCGAACTGACCGTCTCGGCCGGTGCCGCCGGCTTCATCATCAATGTCAGCCCGATCTTCACCGCCATCATGGCGATGGCATTGCTGGGCGAGCGCTTCTCAGGCGTGGCCTGGATCGGTACGGTGATTTCCTTCGCCGGCATAGGCATCATCGCCATGGCCGATGGGCATGGCCTGTCGTTCAACACCGGTGCTCTGTTGGTGCTTGGTTCGGCCTTGTGCTCGGCCGTCAACACCATCGTCCAGAAGCCGCTGTTTGCCCGCCATCATCCATTGACCATTTCGGCTTCGAACATGGTGCTCGGCGCACTGTGCCTGGCCCCCTTCCTGCCGTCGGCCTTTTCGCAGGCGGCGGTCGCCGACACAGCAGGCCTCGGCGCCGTCATCTTTCTCGGCATCGTGCCCAGCCTCATCGCCTATGCCGCCTGGGCGACCGCGCTGTCGCGTCTGCCGGCGGCACGTGCCTCCAACTTCCTCTATCTGGTCTCGCCGATGTCCGCGCTGATCGGCTTCTTCTGGCTGGGCGAAGTTCCCACTCTGCTCGGCATAATCGGCGGCGCGCTGGCGCTGGGCGGTGTCATCGTGGTGAATTTGAAGAGATGAATATTGCCGACCGTCCGCTTCCCCCATTCGGAACGATCCCTCGATCAAACGCGTTTAGCCGAGGTTTGTTCGACGGAGGTCCGAATGCCGGGTGCAACGACGCACCGACGCATGCAACTGGATGATCTATCCATTTTTTATCGCGAGGCAGGGCCGTTAGAAGCACCTGTCTTGCTCTTGCCGCACGGCTATCCCTGCTCTTCGTTCCAATTCCGCCGACTGATGCCGGCGCTCGCCGACCGCTGGCGGACGATTGCATTCGACTGGCCTGGCTTCGGATACAGCGGCACACCCGATCCGGCCACCTTCGGCTATGATTTCGACGCCTATTGCGACGTGCTTTCCAAGCTTGCCGATAAATTCGGTCTCCAACGCTACGCCTTGTGGCTGCATGATTATGGCTCGCAGATAGGACTCCGGCATGCGATCTCACACCCGGAGCGGATCAGCGCCCTGATCATCCAGAACGGCGACATCTACGAGGATGTGCTTGGACCCAAATACGCCACGATCAAGGCCTGGTGGACCGACAAGACGCCCGGCAAGCACCGTCCGCTCGAGGCCGCGGTAAGTGAGGATGGGTTTCGGGCCGAGTTCATCGGGGAAGTGGCTGACGACGTCGCCATGCGCGTGCCGCCCGATCTCTGGAATCTTCACTGGCCACTGATGAACACGCCGGTTCGTCGGCAGATCGCCGTCGGTCTGATGGAGAAGCTGGAAGCCAATCTCACCTGGTTTCCGCGCTACCAGGCTTATTTGCGTGAACACCATCCGCCCACGTTGATCGTTTGGGGGCCAGAGGATGGCTATATGCCCGCGGCGTCGGCAAGGGCCTATCATCGCGATCTGCCCGATGCGGAACTGCATCTGATCGAAGGGGCGGGTCATTGGCTGCTCGAGACACATTTCGACGACGCGCTGGCGCTGGTCCGCGATTTCCTGGCTCGTGTTCACGGCTGATCACAGCCGGCGTCCGCTATGCCCAGTTTGCTGTCCGCCTGACTGAAGGAGAACCTCATGCCGACCACACCGACCATCGCGCGCATCTGGCGCGGTCGCACCCGCCGCGACATCGCCGACGCCTATGAGCCATACCTGCGTGCCGAGGGTATTCCGCCCCTCGAGAAGACGGCGCTTGGCGTCCAATTGCTGCGCGAGGACCGTGATGCCGAGACGTGGTTCACAACCATCTCCTATTGGGCCGACATGCAAGCGATGACCGCCTTTACCAAAGGCGAACCGACCAAAGTCCATCATCTGGACCGCGATGCCGAGTTCCTGATCGAGCTGCCGGAGCGGATCGAAATCCATCGGATACTTGTCGATCGTCGGGGACTGCGCTGAGCGCCCATCGGTGGTTCGCAACCTCTTCTTCTTCGCGGTGATGTCGCTGATCTGGGTGCTGACCTGGGCCGCGATCAAGCTCGGTCTCAATGACGCGCCTCCGCTCCTGCTGGCGGCTGCACGCTATTTGCTGACCGCTTTGGCGGCAGGAGCCTGGCTCTTCGGCGAGGCGGTCGGCTGGGCTGAAATCACCGGTGCGATCCTCCTGCTGGCGGCGGCTGCGATCGCGCTACTCAGGCCGCTGGGCGAAAATCGCGGGCGACCACATTGTCGGCCGGCCTCCTGACCTGCCGACCTCGAGCGGCGAAGCGATAGGCCCGCAATCCGTCCGCAGCTATCGCCGTCCGAAAAGCCGTTCGATATCCGCTAGCTTGAGTTCGATATAAGTGGGGCGGCCGTGGTTGCAGGTGCCGGAGCCGGGCGTCGCCTCCATCTGCCGCAGCAGCGCGTTCATCTCCTCGGCCTTGAGCAGGCGGCCGGAGCGCACAGAGCCGTGGCACGCCATGGTCGCGGCTATCTTGTCCAGCCGCTCCTTCAGCGTGTCGACCGTGTCGTTGTCGGCGATCTCGTCGGCGAGGTCGCGCACCAATTGCTGGACATTGGCCTCGCCCAGCATCGACGGCGTCTCGCGCACCGCGACAGCGCCGGGGCCAAAGCGCTCGATGCCGAGACCGAAGCGGGCCAGCGTTTCCGAATGCAGCGCAAGCCGCTCGGCATCCTCTTCCGGCAGGTCGATGATTTCGGGCAGAAGTAGCATCTGCGAGGGCACCGGGCGCGAATGCAGCGCATTCTTCAGCGCCTCGTAGACCAGCCGTTCATGCGCCGCATGCTGGTCGACGATGATGAGCGAATCCCTGGTCTGGGCGACGATGTAGTTCTCATGCACCTGGGCGCGCGCCGCGCCCAGCACCGCGCCGAGCAACGTCTCGGCCGCTTCATCCTGCCCTGCGCGTGCATCGGCGCTGGCAAGCGGACCGGCATCGAAAGCCGCTTGCTCGCTTTCTCGCAAGCCGCGCTGCTCGAAGCCCGCACCATCGAAACCCATATCGAGCGGCCGCTGCGGCGATCGGGCAGGATCGAAGCCGGACGGACCCGACGCGCGGTAGGCCGCGTCGTAGCTGCGGTGGCCGTTTGCCGGTCCGCCGTGGCCGTAGGATGCGGCCCCTGGCCGGAACGCCGCCATCATGCCGGCGGCACCCGTGGTGGCGGCGCGGACGCCGGCATCGGCCAGTGCCTGTCGGATGGCCCCGACGATCAATCCGCGCACAAGGCCGGGATCGCGGAAGCGCACATCGGCCTTGGCTGGATGGACGTTGACGTCGACGATGGCCGGATCGAGCGTCAGGAACAGCACCGTCACCGCATGGCGGTCGCGCGGCAGGACGTCGGCATAGGCGCCGCGTATGGCGCCGGCGATCAGCTTGTCGCGCACCGGGCGGCCGTTCACATAGGCATATTGCTGCAGCGCGTTGGCGCGGGTGAAGGACGGGATCGACGCGTGGCCGGTCAGATGCACGCCATCGCGCATCGCGTCGAGGGCAATCGAATTGTCGGGAAAATCGGTGCCCATCACCTGGGCGACACGACGCAGGCTGCCTTCCGCGCTGTCGTCCGCCGCCGGCAATTCCAGTGTCGAGCGGTCCGAGCCGGCCAGCGTGAAGCGCACGGCGGGGAAGGCGATGGCGATGCGCTTGACCACATCGCTGGTGGCCGAGCTTTCGGCGCGCTCGCCCTTCATGAACTTCAATCGGGCCGGCGTTGCGAAGAACAGGTCGCGCACCTCGACCGTGGTGCCGCGATTGGCCGCCGCCGGCCTGACAGGCAGGACGCGGCCACCCTCGATGCCGATCTCGGCGGCGCTGCCGCTTGCTGCCGTGCGCGAGCGGATCGAAAGTCGCGACACCGAGC
>NZ_RZRA01000036.1:0-13317 GCF_003998945.1 Mesorhizobium sp. M7A.F.Ca.CA.003.01.2.1
CCTCCAAGATGCAGATGGTGTTCCAGCACATCCTGCCGCTTGCCGCGCCCGGCATCCTCACCGGCACCATCATCGGTCTTGCGCGCGCGCTCGGCGAAACCGCGCCGCTGCTGTTGATCGGCATGGTCGCCTTCGTCGCCGATCCACCGACGACGCCTTTCGATCCGGCCACCGCGCTGCCGGTGCAGATCTATATGTGGGCGAACGAGGCCGAACGCGCCTTCGTCGAGCGTATGTCCGGCGCCATCATCATCCTGCTCGTCTTCCTCATGGCCATGAACATCACCGCGATCGTGCTTCGGCGTCGGTTCGAGCGGCGCTGGTAGAAAAAAGGCATTTTGGTATGAACATCATGACCGAACAGTCCCTTGAAAACGCAGTGGGCGACAAGATGAAGTCGAACGAAGTGATAAAAATGCGCGGCGACAAGGTCGGCGTGTTCTACGGCGAGAAGCAGGCGCTGTTCGACGTCGATCTCGACGTCCGCCTGAACCAGGTGACGGCGCTGATCGGCCCCTCCGGCTGCGGCAAGTCCACCTTCCTGCGCTGCCTCAACCGCATGAACGACACCATCGATTCAGCACGGGTAACCGGCAAGATCACGCTCGACGAAGAGGACATCTACGACAAGAACATCGATGTCGTCGAACTCAGGGCGCGCGTCGGCATGGTGTTCCAGAAACCCAATCCGTTCCCAAAGTCGATCTACGAGAACGTCGCCTATGGTCCGCGCATCCACGGATTGGCCAAGCGCAAGGCCGACATGGATCAGATCGTCGAGTCCAGCCTGAAGAAGGCGGCGATCTGGAACGAGGTCAAGGACCGTTTGCAGGAACCTGGCACGGGTCTTTCCGGTGGCCAGCAGCAGCGCCTGTGCATTGCACGCGCCATCGCCGTGTCGCCCGAGGTGATCCTGATGGACGAACCGTGTTCGGCGCTCGACCCGATCGCCACCGCTCGCGTCGAGGAACTGATCGACGAACTGCGTCAGAACTATACGATCGTCATCGTCACCCATTCGATGCAGCAGGCAGCGCGCGTGTCGCAGCGCACCGCGATGTTCCATCTTGGCTATCTGGTCGAGGAGGGCGCCACCGACAAGATGTTCACCACCCCCGACGACAAACGCACCCAGGACTACATCACCGGCCGGTTCGGCTGATCTCTGGCATATGAGGGACGAAGATCATGGGTGAACATACCGTTGCATCTTTCGATGAGGATCTGGAGCAGATCAGCCAGCTGATCCGCGACATGGGCGATCTCGCCCGCTCGATGGTCGGTGGCTCGACCAGGGCTTTGCTCAATTCGGACAATGCGCTGGCGCAGCGGGTGGTTTCCGACGACGCCATCATGGATGCACGCCAGCGCGAGCTGGACGATCGTGCCATCACGCTGATCGCCAAGCGCCAGCCAATGGCCAACGATCTGCGTGCGGTGGTCGGTTCGATCCGCATGGCCGGCGACCTCGAGCGCATCGGCGACCTTGCCAAGAACATCGCCAAGCGCGTCGGCACTGTCGGGCTGAGCGTCACGCCGCACGACCTTTCGCATTCGATCGACGCAATGGCGCAGCTGGTGCTGATCCAGGTGCAGGGGGTCGTCGACGAGTATGCCGCCGCTGACGCGGCAGCGCTTGCCACGCTCAGAAACAATGATGAACGCATCGACGTCAAATACACATCGGTGTTCCGCGAACTTCTGACCTACATGATGGAAGATCCGCGCAACATCACGGCGTGCACGCACCTGTTGTTTTGCGCCAAGAACCTCGAGCGGATCGGCGACCACGTGACCAACATCGCCGAAAATGCCTATTATGTTTTGACCGGCACGCAGTTGCCAGCCAACCGTCCGAAGCAGGACGAGACGGCAATGTCCGCGCCAGCGGCATGACAGGGGTGACCAGCCGATGATCGCGCCACGCATCATGGTGGTGGAGGATGAGGAGCCGCTAGGCGTGCTGCTCCGCTACAATCTCGAATCCGAAGGTTACCAGGTCGAGGTGGTGACGCGCGGCGACGAGGCCGAAATCCGGCTGCAGGAGAACGTTCCAGACCTTCTGGTGCTCGACTGGATGGTGCCTGCGGTTTCCGGTATCGAACTCTGCCGCCGGCTAAGGATGCGTCCCGAGACCGAGCGGCTGCCGATCATCATGCTGACCGCGCGAGGCGAGGAAAGCGACCGCGTGCGCGGCCTCTCGACCGGTGCCGACGACTATCTGGTCAAGCCTTTCTCGACGCCGGAGTTCATGGCCAGGGTCAAGGCGCTGCTGCGCCGGGCCAAGCCGGAAGTGCTGTCCAGCGTGCTCAAGGTCGGCGATATCGTGCTCGATCGCGAATCGCACCGTGTCTATCGCAAGAAGAGCGAAATCCGGCTCGGGCCGACGGAATTCCGCCTGCTTGAATTCATGATGCGCCATCCAGGCCGCGTGTTCTCGCGCAGCCAACTGCTCGACAATGTCTGGGGCGAGACGATCTACATCGACGAACGCACGGTCGATGTGCATGTCGGCCGGCTGCGCAAGGCGGTCAACAACGGCCGTATGCCCGATGTCATCCGCACCATCCGTGGGGCGGGTTACGCCATTCGCGAGGACTGAACTCCCTCGTTTGAACTCACGCCACGTTCTTGCCGCCGAGACCGGATCTCGCCTGCACGCCCGGCGCAAAAATCTCCTGATCGACGAAGATTAGCGCCCGCATGGCGCAGCCTTCGCGGATCAGCGGCAGTTCGTTCGGCTCGGTGTCGAAGGAAATCGACTTGGAATGCTGGCCGCCGGCGGTCTGGGCAATCGCTTGCCGCAATGCCGGCTCGATCAGGTCGAAGGCGGCGGCGCTGACGCCGACCATGGCGACCGGCGCCGGATCGATCAGCGCGAACAGGCTGCCGAGGCCGTAGCCGAGCGCTTCGCCGGCCTTGCGATAGGCTTCCCGTTCGGGTCCGTCCCTTTCGCGGGCGGCGGCAGCCAGGGCGCGCATGTCGGCATCGCTGACATCGGCGACGGGTTCTGCATCCTCGCCCATCTGCCGCGCGTTGCGCCAGATGGCATAATTGCCGGCATAGGCTTCGACGCAGCCGCGCCGTCCGCAGCGACACAGCGCCCCGTTCGGCCGATGAATCATGTGGCCGAATTCGCCGCCCGAGGAATGGGTGCCGGTGAACAATTCGCCCTTCAGCACCAGCCCCATGCCGATGCCGTGCGACAAAAGGATAGCGATGAAATCGTCGCGGTAACGATCGGGGTCGCGCCAGCGCAGCGCCACCGCCATCATGTTGCAATCGTTCTCCATAATGGCTGGGATGCCGAACTCGTCTTCGAATATGTCGGCGAAGGCGATGTCGGTGTGCGGCGTGATCGGCGACCACAGCATGGCGCGGGCACGGGTGTCGGTGATGCCCTGGACGGCCAGCGCGATACGGGCGATGCTGCGCACGTCCAGGTCGGGATCTTCCAGGCGGCGCCGCACGATTGCCGTGCACTCACCGATCAGCGAGTCGCGCGACATCGTCAGCGTGTCGAGCCGGCGCTGTTCCTCGGATATTACCTGGCCGGCATAGTCGATGACGGCGACCGAGAGGAAGTTCAGCGACAGCACCACGGTCATTACCGCGGCCGCTTCCGGATTGAGGCTGAGGCCGACCTGCGGACGGCCGCGTTTGAGCGAGCCGGCCTCGCTCGGCTTGCTTTCGGTCAGGATACCTTCGACGATCAGGTCGGATGAGATCGCCGAGATCGTCGAATGGCTGAGGCTTGTGGTTGCGGCGATCTCGGTGCGCGACGGCTGTCCGGCGCGGCGCACCGCCGCGATCACCATCGCGCGGTTGCGGCGGCGCAAATCGTCGTGGCGGATTCCGACCGACATGCTCTTTCATATCCTCCCGGTCGCCGCGGTTCTTCCTGCCCTGGAACGCTGTCGGTGACGCGGTCAAATACTGGCAGAAGCCGCGCGCCGTGTCATTTATTTATTCCGAGGCCCGAAAAAAATTCGAAACGACATCAAAATCCATCAGAATCGATGTTGACAGCGTTCGGGCGTTGGCCCAGTATTTTTTCGAGGCTCGAAAAAATAGGGCCTTTGTGCCGGCCTTCGGGCCAGTTTGGTCGCGCCATACGCGGCGCAGGGAGGATAATATGAAAAGATTCACAGCCGCCATCCTGGCGGGTGCCGCCATGTCGCTGACGCTCGCGTCTGTCGCGCAGGCGAAGGACAAAGTCGTCGGCGTTTCGTGGTCCAACTTCCAGGAGGAACGCTGGAAGACCGACGAGGCCGCCATGAAGACGGCGATCGAGGCCGCCGGCGACAAGTACATCTCCGCCGATGCGCAGTCCAATCCCGGCAAGCAGCTTACGGACGTCGAAAGCCTGATCTCGCAGGGCGCCAATTCCCTGATCATCCTGGCGCAGGATGCTTCGGCCATCGGCCCGGCCGTGCAGAAAGCCCTGGACGAAGGCATTCCGGTCGTCGGCTATGACCGGTTGATCGAGAACAAGGATGTTTTCTATCTGACCTTCGACAACAAGGAAGTCGGCCGCATGCAGGCCCGCGAAGTGTTCAAGGTCAAGCCGGAAGGCAACTACGTCTTCATCAAGGGCTCCGGTGCCGATCCCAATGCCGACTTCCTGTTCTCGGGCTCGATGGAAGTGCTCAAGGAAGCCATTGACAGCGGCAAGATCAAGAATGTCGGCGAAGCCTACACGGATGGCTGGCTGCCCGCCAACGCCCAGAAGAACATGGAACAGTTCCTGACCGCCAACGACAACAAGGTCGACGCGGTGGTCGCGGCCAATGACGGCACTGCCGGTGGCGTCGTCGCGGCGCTGACGGCTCAAGGCTTGGCCGGCACCGTGCCGGTCTCGGGGCAGGACGGCGACCACGCCGCGCTGAACCGCATCGCCCTGGGCACGCAAACCGTGTCGGTGTGGAAGGACGCGCGCGAGCTCGGCAAGAATGCCGCCGAGATCGCCTCGCAACTGGCCGACGGCAAGAAGACGAGCGACATCGCCGGCGCCAAGGACTTCACGACGCCGGGCGGCAACACCGTCAAGTCGCTGTTCCTGACTCCGGTTGCCATCACCAAGGACAATCTCAACGTCGTCATCGACGCTGGCTGGATCAAGAAGGACGAAGTCTGCGCGGGTGTCGCTGCCGGCACCGTCGCGGCCTGTAACTGATCCGGACCACTTCGAAATATCTGAACGCCGCGGCCCAAAAGCCGCGGCGTTTTCTCAAAGAATTGTGTTTCCGCATCATGCGGATAGCTTCTAGGCTGGGCTCCGGCATGCGCGTCAGACGGCCAGCCGGTGGGAGGAAATCATGACCGACACGACGTCCAACCCGCAGGCCGATACGGCGCGCGCGTCGGAACTCGGCGCCGTCGCCCGGTTCCTGAAGGCGACCGAGATCGACACCCGGATGCTCGGCATGATCGGCGCGCTGCTGGTCATCTGGATTGGGCTGCATGTCATTTCCAGCCTGCGCCTCGGCGTCAACCCGCTCGATTTCGACAGCCGCACCTTTCTCACGCCGCGCAATCTGTGGAACCTGTCGGTGCAGACATCCGCGGTCGCCATCATGGCCTGCGGCATGGTGCTGGTCATCGTCATGCGCAACATCGACCTGTCGGTCGGTTCCGCCGAGGGCCTGATCGGCATGGTGATGGGATTTGCCCAGGTGCATTTCCTGGTGCGTTTTGTCGGGCTCGAACTCGGCAATCCGTGGATCTGGGCCCTGGCGCTGGTCATCGGCCTGGCGCTCGGCCTGTTGATCGGCGCCTTTCAAGGCTTCGTCATCGCCTATCTCGAAGTGCCCGCCTTTATCGTGACGCTGGGCGGCCTGCTGGTCTGGCGCGGTGCTGCCTGGTGGGTCACATCAGGCCAGACCGTGGCGCCGCTTAACGCCACCTTTCAGCTGATGGGCGGCGGGCCGGCGGGATCGATCGGCGCAACCTGGAGCTGGGTTGTCGGGATCGTCGCCTGCCTCGCCGTGGTGTTTGGGCTGTTCAACGGGCGGGTGCAGCGCAAGCGTTTCCGTTTTCCGCTACGTCCGATCTGGGCCGAGGCGCTGCTCGGTGTCGTCACCTGCGGCGCCATCATGGGTGCGGTCTGGCTCGCCAACTCCTACCCCTGGCCGATCGGCATCGTGAACAGATATGCGGCCGCCAACAACATCACCGTTCCCGAAGGCGGCCTGTTCATCGCCCACGGTATCGCCATACCGGTGCTGATGGCGGTCGCCGTCGGGCTGGTCATGACCTTCATCACCAACCGCACCCGTTTCGGCCGCTATGTCTTCGCCATCGGCGGCAATCCCGAGGCGGCCAATCTCGCCGGCATCAACACGCGCTGGATCACCATGAAGGTGTTCATGATCATGGGCGTGCTGGCCACGATTGCCGCGGCGATCTCCTCGGCCCGGCAGAATTCGGCCACCAACGTGCTTGGAACGCTCGACGAGCTGCTCGTCATTGCAGCCGCCGTGATCGGTGGCACGTCGCTAGCCGGCGGGTCGGGAACGATCATCGGCGCCATGCTCGGCGCCCTGCTGATGCAATCGCTGCAGTCCGGCATGGTGCTGCTTGGTGTCGACTCGCCGCTGCAGAGCATCGTCGTCGGCGCCGTACTGGTGATCGCCGTGTGGCTCGACACCGTCTATCGCAAGCGCGTCTAGGAGGGCATGCCATGACTGACAAGACTGCTCCTGCAGCCACCGCGCTGATCGACATGAGGAACATCTCGATCGCGTTTGGCGGCATCCGCGCCGTCGACGACGCCTCGATCGATCTTTTCCCCGGCGAGGTCGTGGCGCTGCTCGGCCATAATGGCGCCGGCAAGTCGACATTGATCAAGATCCTGTCCGGCGCCTACAAGCGCGATTCGGGCCAGATCTTCGTCAACGGCGAGGAGGCATCGATCTCCAACCCGCGCGACGCCAAGAAATACGGCATCGAGACGATCTACCAGACGCTGGCGTTGGCCGACAATGTCGACGCCGCCGCCAATCTGTTCCTCGGCCGCGAGTTGATGACCGCCTGGGGCACGCTCGACGACGTTGCCATGGAGGCCGAGGCGCGCAAGGTGATGGGTCGGCTCAATCCCCGGTTCCAGCGTTTCAAGGAGCCGGTGATCAAGCTGTCGGGCGGCCAGCGGCAATCGGTGGCGATCGCGCGTGCGATCCTGTTCAACGCCCGCATCCTGATCATGGACGAGCCGACGGCCGCACTTGGTCCGCAGGAAACGACGCAGGTCGGCGAACTGGTCAAGCAGCTGAAGTCCGACGGCATCGGCATCTTCCTGATCAGCCACGACATCCACGATGTGTTCGAGCTTGCCGACCGGGTCTGCGTCATGAAGAACGGCCAGGTGGTCGGCACCGCCCGCACCACTGATGTCACCCAGGACGAGGTGCTGGGCATGATCATTCTGGGCAAATGCCCGCCAGGCGCCATTCCCGGACCGGGCGCGCTGAAGATCGCGGCCTGAGATCAAGCCAGATCGCGGTTGCCGGACACGTGATATGCCAGCCGTAGGGATGGCTTGGCCTTGGCATTGTGTTGGCAGGGCGACTTGCGCATAAAGGTCCGACATTGCTCAGGGACCGCACGATCCGTTGAAGAAGCTTTTCCCGATCATCGCCTTTATCGCCGTCGCGCTGATCAGCATGGTGATGGCAGGTTTTGCCTACTTCGCCACGCAGGAAGCCGCGCGCATCAAGTTCGAGGCGACTGCCGACGATGCGCTCAACCGGATCGAGAGCCGCATCGACCTGCATCTGTCGCTGCTGCGCTCGACGCAGGCCCTGTTCGACGCCCGCAATGGCGATATTTCTCGCAATGAGTTCAAGGCCTTCTTCACCGCGCTCGATGTCGACAAGAATTTCGCCGGCTTGCGCGGTATCGGCTTCCTCAGGCTGGCAAAGACGGGCGACGAGGCGACGGTCGAACGCGACATGCTGCACGATTATGGCGTCAGTCATCCAATCTACCCGGACACCACGCAACCCTGGCGCACCCCTATCGTGCTGTTCGAACCGCTGGATCCATCCAATCAAGCCGGCATCGGCTACGACATGTTCAGCGAACCGGTGCGGCGTGCGGCGATCGAAAAGGCGATGTCCGACGACCAGCAGCATGCCAGCGGGCTGGTGCAGCTGGGCCAGGACACGGGCGCCGCGCAGACGTTCACCGGCTTCTTCGTTTTCGTGCGGCTCAATGTCGAAACCGCTCCCGACGTCATCAATGCTTCGAGATCCTCGACATCAGGTTTTCTCTATGCGGCCTTCCGGGCTCGCGATCTGTTCCAGACCGCGCTCAGCCGGTCGCCGCTTTTGCCGGTCAACACCGAAATCTATGATGGCGATGGTGCCGTGAACGGCGACAATCTGTTGTTCCGGTCGGAGACGCCGCCGGCTTCCACTTTCGGGAACAGGCTGCTGGTCACGCGAAAGATCATCGTCGCCGGACAGCCATGGACTGTCCTGTTCCGGCCGACAAGCGCCTTCTCGCAGCCGTCGTCGCGCGCCATTCCGGTGATGCTGGGGCTGTTCGGCCTGCTGTTGGCGGGCGCAATCGCGCTTGTGGCGCGCTATCAGGAGCGGGCCTATGAGGCAGCGTCGCGATTGCACGAAACGACGGAAAAGAGCCTGATCGAAAAAGACCTGATGCTGCAGGAGATGAAGCATCGCATCAAGAATTCGATCACCAGGGTGCTGGCGATCGCGCGTCAGACGGCATCGCGGGCGACCGACGTCAACGAGTTTTCAGCGTCCTTCTCGGCTAGGCTGCAGGCGATGGCGGCCTCCCAGGACATGCTGACGCGCTCACGCTGGCAGAAGGCCGATCTTGGCGATCTCCTGCGCATCGAGCTGGGTCAGGTGTTCGGCAAGGAGCTGCCCGATGAGCTGTTGTCGGGACCACAGGTGCTGCTCGACGAAACCACGACGCAAGCGCTCGGCCTGACCTTCCACGAACTGGCGACGAATGCGCTGAAATACGGCGAGGCCGGCAATTCCGTTGGGGCGCTGAAGGTGGACTGGTCGCTCGAAGGCCGAGGGCGCGACAGGGTGCTGGCTCTCAACTGGCGCGAAAACGGGCAGAAGAAACTTGAAGCGCCCGCCGAGACCGGATTCGGCACCAAGCTGATCGACCTCAACGTGACGCGCGAATTGCGCGGTACGATCAAACGGGATTACCAAGCCAATGGGCTGAACGTGGAAATCAAAATTCCACTCGCCAATTGAGCGCGACCGTTGCCGACAAGGGGGAAGCATCCAGACATCAAAAACCCGGAAGCCGGCGGACCGGCCTCCGGATCGACGTTTCGATTATCGCCGAATTAGTTGCAGCGAGCCGTGTAGATCCGGCCGCGATGATCGCGATATTGGCAATAGCCGTTGCGCAGGTTGCGCACCAGCAGGCCGGAACCGGCACCCACGGCCGCGCCGATCAGCGCGCCCTTACCGCCGCCGACCAAGCCGCCGACACCGGCGCCGATCAAGCCGCCGCCAACCACGTCCTTCTCAGTCGAGGTGCAGCCGCTGACCGCGACCACCGCAACCAGGGCAATAATCATCTTCCGCATAGAGTCACTCCTCACTTTGTGTCCTCACTTTAGTAAGCTCCAGCCGCCATTTAGCATGAAATGACGGCCTTTGCTGCTGCAATCTATTGTTGGTGAAGATAGTCTTTTTCTGGGCGTATCGTGTTCGATGCCATTACCAGGCTGGAAATTGCCAAAGACGCGTCAAGCGTACCATCGGCGCGCACATTCCAGACGATCTGATCATAGTCGTCCTCAAGCGCCGGATCGACCGCAAGGCATTTGGCGACGATGTGGTCAGCCTGCCCTTGCACGTCGCCCAAGACGAATGGGCGTTCGGCCACGCATTGCTCGGCCGTCGCGAAAACGCTTACGGGCACCTGGAGTTCACGGCAGTCGGCCATCGTGTTCGAGCAACCGATGACCAGCAACAATGCAGCGATATGTTCCATGGCGAGAAGTCCTCTCGCCATAGTAACGGTCTACATTCGCCAAAGTTCCTGGCTGGCTTGATCGGCCGGGGAAATAAGATGGCGCTACAGCCGATTCGGCCACCGGCCGAAACGAGGTGGCCTAGTAGACCAGTTGGTGCAGGGCGACCGCCATGATCACCGCCACCAAGGCCAGCGCAACTAGGCGCAAAGCTCCGTTGGGAACAGGAGCCAGCGGTGGCGTGGAAGCCTCTGAGTCCTCAAACTCGCCCATGGAAATCCGGGCGGCCTGCTCCAGTCTGTTCATGTCGGCAACCGTCAAGGCATTCCTCCCACCATGCTGTAAATCCTGCTGCGGAAATGTTCGGTGATGCAACAAGTTCCAGCGGTATCTGGGAAAAACAGCATCTGCTTTTATGGTGAACGGCGGGTTAAGGAAGGTCGCTCAATCCGTCTCGAAATTGCCGTGCGGAACGACAAGGCGGTATTCAAGGCGGCCAGCCGCGATTTCGAGCGTCGCCGTTCCGTTCAGTGACGCCGGCACGACCCGTTCGAGTGCGACGCTGCCGAAGCGCTTCTCGCTACGCCTGACATCACTGGCGCCGATTGCCTCCGCCCATGTCAGGGACAGGGAGGTTCCCGTGTCGTCGGCGGTCAGGTTGGCTGTAACATTGACGTACCCGCCGGGCCGCGACAGGGCGCCGTAGCTCACCGAATTGACGGCGAGTTCATGCATCGCAAGGCCGATATGCAAGGCAGCGTTGGGATTGAGATAGGGGTTTGCCCCCTGAAACCTCAGGCTCCGAACCGGATCGCCGCCATAGCGGCCAACCTGGCCCGATACGAGTTCGCGAAGTGCTGCACCCCGCCAGTTGGAAGAGGTCACGAGATCCTGGGACGAGGCCAGCGATTGCAGCCGGCCGCGAAAGCGTGTCAGGAAATCGCCGATGCTGTCGGAGTAGCGGCCGGTCTGGGTGGCTATGCTCTGGATGATCGCCAGCAGGTTTTTCGAGCGATGGCTCACCTCTCGCAACAGCGTCGTCAGGGTCTGCTCGCGGCGCTTCTGCTCCGTCGTCTCGACCATCGTGGTGACGACGCCTTGCACGGTGCCACCATCGCCGTGATCGGCATCGATCCACACCTCGAACCAGCGGCTGCCATCCTCGACGGGAACGCTGATCTCGAGACGTTGGGGGTTGCCGGATGCAATGACGTCGCGCTTGGCCGCGCCGATGCGGTCGGCCTGCGCCTCCGGCAGGATGCCGATGCTGTCGGCGGTGTCCGAAACCCAGGGCGCACGCATGTTGCGCGCCCATACGGTTTTCATCTCGCGATCCTGGTAGAGAACGGAAATGCCGGCATTGTGCAACGCGTGAAGAAGAGCACGGCCGAGCTGCATGCCGCTGTCGGCGGGATGGAGGGCGATGACTTCATCGCTTTGCACGGCGTCTTTCCTGTTTCCGGTCCTGGAACCCATCGGCCAATCTGTCCACCCAATTCAGGCTGAACGGCTCATCGTTGAATGGGTTCCAAACAGGTTTCCGGAAAACCCGCCGCCAAAAACGGTCCGCCGGACGGCGTCCTTTGAGGGACACCGCCCGGCGGTGGCTGGAAACCGTTTGAGGGGTGCGGCTTCCAGTGTTCGGCCGTCCGTCCTTACGAAGCCCGTTTGAACAGGCCCGCAAGAAGCGAAATGACCAGGAAGGCGAGGAAGATGAAAAACAATATCTGCGCTATGCCGGCGGAGGTACCGGCGATGCCGCCGAAACCAAGCGCGCCGGCGATGATGGCAACGACGAGAAATACGAGCGCCCAGTAAAGCATGATCCATCTCCTTCGAATGGTGCGATGAAAACGTGGGTGGTTGCGGTTTGTTCCCACCCTTTGCCGAAAAAGACCGTGCTTGCAAATCGTTCGAGCGGAACCGCAGGAATTCACCGTCGCCGCCCGGGTGCATCAGGCGGCACGAAGTGACGAATTGATCATCTGGAGAGATTCGGGAGCGAGGCTATCGCCTTGGGTTCGTCAATTCCTCCACTCCCAATTCCCGACTATGCGGCGGCTTTCGCCTGCCGGTCAAAGAACAGTGCCTGGCTGATCAGCGCCTTGACCATGTCGGGATTGAACGGCTTGGTGACCAGGAAGGCCGGTTCCGGTCGTTCCCCAGTCAACAGGCGCTCGGGGAAGGCGGTGATGAAGATGACCGGCACCGACGTCGATGACAGGATTTCGTTCACGGCCTCGATGCCGGAACTGCCGTCGGCAAGCTGGATGTCGGCCAGCACCATCTTCGGCCGCGTCTTGCCGAACATCATCACTGCCTCGGCATGGGTGCGCGCCGTTCCAACGACGCGGTGCCCCAGGCTCTCGACCATTTCTTCGATATCCATGGCGATCAGCGGTTCATCCTCGATGATCAGAACGTCGGTTGCCACCTGACGGGATATCTCGTTGCTCGCCTGCGCAAGCAGCTCTGAAAACTCCTGGTCACCGACGTCAAGGATCTCAGCCGCTTCCTCCTCGCTGAAGCCTTCGACCGCCACGAGCAGGAAGGCCTGACGGGGCCGCGGCGCGATCGCATTCAGATTGGCGGCGGTGCGCTGTTCCCACGCCGATTGCGCCTGTTCCTGTGGAACGCGGATGGCGACCGATGTGAAAAGCTTGGCGAAAACCTTGTACAGCGCGATGCGGTCGCTCGATGCTTCGGGAAATATCTCGATATCGGCGATGATGGCTTCAAGCATCGCAGCGACCAGCGCGTCACCACTCTCTTGCGACCCGGAAACAGCCCGCGAGAAGCGGCGCAGGAAGGGCAGATGTGGTGCGATGGTGGCGGATAAGCTCATGGTAAGACGTCTCCCTCAGAATGACGCGATTGCGTAGCAGGTCAAGCTGACTGCAAGCCGTGATAACGCGGATTTTTTGAAAAAGTTCCACCTCGACGGAACAAAAGCCGGGGAGTGGCGTTTGTGGTGGGGATGGGCAACCAGACGAGGGCGCCGCTTGCGTTGTGTTGAGTACGGTAAGAGCGGCTTGAGCGCTGGGAATACAAGGGCAAAATGAAGGATATGACGAAAGATATTCTGACTGGCGCCGAGAGCAGGCGCCGGAACGGTTCTGGTGACGCTCTTGGGCCGAACTCCGAAATCGGACGCAAACTCAAACAATATTACGACGCGCTGGTCTCCGACGATGTGCCGGATCGCTTTTCCCAGTTGCTTAGCCAACTGGAACAGGCTGAACCCGCACAGAAGAAGGACTGAGGCATGGCCGCGGTCTCACAAGGCCTCAAGACTGATCTGCTGGGGGCAAACCCAAGACAGCGCGCGTGTGCCGAGTCGCTGACGC
>NZ_RZRA01000370.1:0-5024 GCF_003998945.1 Mesorhizobium sp. M7A.F.Ca.CA.003.01.2.1
CATCAGCTCAGGCCCTTTGCGCGCAAGCGCTTCAGCGATGTCAGCCTGCGGTTTCGCGTCGACGATCACGCCGGCGGCGCGTTGAAAATTCGGAATCCTGAGCGGCGTCAGCTTTGCGAACTTGCTGCTGTCGAGAACGAAGTAGGTTTTGGCGGCAAGCGCGATCATGCGGCTGCGCTGTTCGGCGCCGGCGCGGGTGAAATCGGTCACCTCGCCGTCGGGCGACAGCGCGCCACCACCGAGGAACGCGATGTCGACGCGAAAGCGCGACATGGCTTCGAGCATGTCGATTCCCGAGGCCGCTTCCTCGCCCGGATCGACTTCGCCACCCAGCACATGCACGCGCATGCCTGAGACGTGGCACAGCAGAAGCGCGATCTTCAGGCTCGCCGTGCAGATGGTGAGATCGCGCAGGTCGGCCATGGCTTGTGCGATGGCCAATGTGGTGGTGCCGGAATCGAGGAACACCACCATGCCGTCCTTTACAAGACCGGCGGCCAGCCTGCCGATCGCGGCCTTGCCTCCGGCATTTTCGTGGCTGCGCAAGCTCATTGCCGGTTCGCTCGGCTCGAAGCGGGCGGCGCCGCCATGGACGATGCCGAGCCGTCCCTTATCCGACAGCAGCTTCAAATCACGGCGGATGGTTTCGCGCGAGACATCGAAGAACCCGGCCAGTTCGGCGACACTGACAGACCCCTGGGCGCCCAGCCGCCGCAGGATCTCTTCGTGGCGACGTGGAGCAAGGGCGCGCGCCGGCAGGCTGCTGTCGGGGGACATGATGATCCTCGGATCGAGTAGCGATGTTGCAATATGTGGCAGTGATCGTGCGCAGAGGCAACTCAAGCCATGTCGTCAGGATTTTCGCGACAGGCCATCTTCCCTGATCGCGCTGACCAGCGTCTCGCTTCCCTCGCGAAGATGCTGCCTCAGAATGCCTATGGCCCTGTCGCCGTCGCGCCGCCGGCAGGCGGCCAGCAGATCGCGGTGCTCCGTCTGCGAGCGGCTGCGATAGTCCAGGTTCGACAGCAGGATGCGGACGTAGCGATCGGCGGCATTGTGGTGCGCCTCGATTAAGGCCAGCAATCGATTGTTGCCGCAGGCATCGTAGAGAGCCAGATGAAAGGCACGGTTCAGCGCGCCCCATCGGCCGACATTGCGCTCCGCGTCGATCTGATCGAGAACCTGTTCCGCCTCGTCGAGCCTGTCACCGGCGAGATTGGGAAGCGAAAGCCGCAACGCCTCGCATTCGAGCAATTCGCGCAGTGCATAGATTTCACTGATCTCGGCGCTGTCCATCCGGGCGACCTGCGCGCCTTTTGTCGGATGGATGGAAACAATGCCTTCGGCTTCCAATTGGCGAAGGGCGTCACGAATTGGCATGCGGCTGAAGCCAAACTGCTCGGCCAATTCGTCCTGGCGCAGCGAAGTGCCCGCCTTGATGGTGCCACTGGCAATCGCTTCGCGCAGGACATTGGCGACCTGTTCGGCCACGGTTCGCGGCCCCTGCATCACGCTTTCCGCAAATCCTGGCAATCGATGCTCCCGTTTGACGCGGGGCGCTCAGCCTAACGGAAACCCCTCTGCATGGATATATGTATGCCTGTATATGCACACGTTCGGCATCAATTGCCAGACTTGCCCGAATTCCTGCGCCAAGGCCTGATCTGCGTATTTTACCGGCGCTTCGCTTGCCTGGCGTCAGCCGCCGAAGCGCGGTTCCGCAACGCCCCTAACGCCAAGGCCTGATATGGCGAACAGGCTGCCGCGCAAAACGCCGTCGCCGGGAAAACGCGGCAGCGGCGGCTTGGCCATCGAGGTGACGTAGAGGGTGTCGAGCTTCGGTCCGCCGAACATGACGCTGGTGATCTTCTTGACCGGCATGTCGATGATGCGATCGATGCTGCCATCGGGCGCGTAGCGCACCAGCCTTCCGTCATAGACCAGCGCATTCCAGAGATAGCCCTCGGCATCGACGGTCGAGCCGTCCGCCGCACCGCCTCGGCTGGTGTCGACGCGCACGAAGGTACGCCTGTTGGTGGCGGCACCGGTGGCGATATCGTAGTCGTAGGCCCATATCTCGCCGGTCCAGGTATCGGCGAAATAGAAGGTGCGGTCGTCGGGGCTCCAGCATGGACCGTTGGAGCAGATGATGCCGGAATCGATCCGGGTGACGGAAAAATCCGGATCGAGCCTGTAGAGACCGCCGGACGGCCCCTCTTCCATCGTATCCATGGAGCCGGCGAAGAAACGGCCGCGCCGGTCGACCTTGCCGTCGTTGAGCCGGTTCATCGGCTTGTCCGGCTCGGGATCGTGGATCAGCGTCACCTCGCCGGTGGCGAAATCGAGCAGATGGAAGCCGCGCTGCAGCGAGACGACAGCGCCGCCGCCGTCCTTGCGCAGCGCCATTGAGCCGATCTTCATCGGCACGTCCCATGACCGGATCTCGCGCCCGTCGGCGGTCGCCCGAAACACGCGCCCGTCGAAGCTGTCGATCCAGTAGAGTCGTTCCTGTTCGACGTCCCACAGCGGTCCTTCGCCCAGTGTGGTCTTCACGTCCACCACGACTTCGATCTTCATGCCGTCCTCCTCCGTTTTGCGTCTCGCGGCGATTGCTCGGGCCGCCTCAGAAAGCGACCTTGTCCCCGCCTTTCAATGACAGGATTTCGCGTGCCTCGTCGGGCGTCGCCACCTCCATGCCGAGTCCTTCGATGATCTTGCGGGCCAGCAAGACCTGCTCGGCGTTCGATTTGGCAAGCTTGCCCTTGCCCGCCCACAGACTGTCCTCCAGCCCGACGCGGATGTTGCCGCCAAGGGCCGCCGATTGCGCGGCGATGCGCAGTTGGCTGGCGCCGGCGCCCAGCACCGACCACCGGAACTGGTCGCCAAACAGCCGGTCGGCAGTGCGCTTCATATGGGCGACGTCTTCTGGATGCGTGCCGATGCCGCCGAGCAGCCCGAACACCGACTGCACGAAGAAAGGCGGCTTCACCAGCCCACGGTCGGCGAAGTGGGAAAGGTTGTACAGATGGGCGATGTCGTAGCACTCGAACTCGAAGCGCGTGCCGTTGTCGTAGCAGGTCGCCAGAATGTACTCGATGTCCTTGAATGAGTTGCGGAAGACGAGGTCGCGCGTCGCTTCCAGATGCGGCTTTTCCCAATCGAACTTGAAGGTCTCGTATTTGTCGGCCAGGTGATAGAGCCCGAAATTGATCGAGCCCATGTTGAGCGAGGCGACTTCCGGCTTGAACTGGGCGGCCGGGCGCACGCGCTCCTCGACCTTCATGTAGGGGCTGCCACCGGTGGTGATGTTGATGGCGGCGTTGGTGCCTTGCTTGACGCGCGGCAGGAAGCGGGCGAAGGCCTCCGGCGTTTGGTCGGGCTTGCCGGTTTCCGGATCGCGGGCATGCAGATGCAGGATCGCGGCACCGGCTTCCGCCGCCGCGATCGCCTCCGAAGCGATCTGGTCGGGCGTGATCGGCAGATAGGGCGACATGGTCGGCGTGTGGATGGCGCCCGTCACCGCGCAGGTGATGATGACCTTGCCCCTGGTCTGTGCAGGTCCCGGCTTGCGACTGGTTTGCGTCATTCTCCAAACTCCTGATCCGATTTTCTCTTGTGGGCGGCGAGCGCCATGAGCCGGCGGTCACGCCACACCTGCCGGTCGCCTAGGCTTTGCTGTGGCAGTCGCTTGCGGCGATCAGCCTCGACTGTATCGATGACCTTGCCGGCCCAGTCGACGCGCCGCTGCGTCTGGGGAAAGATGTTGGAATAGATGCCCTGATAGCGCTCGACATAGTCGCGCACGCCGCCGGGTGCATTGAGATCGATGGTCTCGAACGGCCCCATGAACGACCAGCGCAGCGCCAGCCCGTCGCGGATGCCGACGTCGACATCCTCGACACTGGCGTAGCCATCGGCGACAAGCCGGAAAGCTTCCTCAAGCAATGCGCCTTGCAGGCGATTCATGATGAAGCCGTCAAGCTCGTGCTGCATGACCAGTGGCGCGTGGCCGGCGTCGACGAGGAAGGCGCGGGTTCTCTCGACCGTCTCGGCCGAGGTCCACGGCGCCGGCACGATTTCGGCCGCCGGAATGAGATAGGGCGGGTTGATCGGATGCACGACCAGGCAGCGCTGCCGCCCTTGCAGATGGTCGGTGAATTTCGACGGCAACAGCGCCGAGGTGGAACTGGCGATGACTGTTCGCGGATCGGCAAGCGTGTCGATCAAGGAGAACACCTTGCGCTTCACCTCGAGATTCTCGGGCGTGTTCTCCTGGATATGCACGGCACCTGCCAACGCCTCTTCAAGCTCGGCGACAACGGAGATACGGTCAAGAACCTCACCGGCTTGCTGTCCCCGCAGAAGATCGTTCTGGGCGAGATCGCCGAGCACGCCGGCAATGTAGTCGCGGGCTCCACCTGGGGCAGTGGGCGACTGGTCCCACATCCGCACGTCATGGCCGGCGCGGGCGAAGCTGATCGCCCAGGCCCGCCCGATGAACCCGCTTCCGACGATCGCGACATTGGCCATGGTTTGTTCCTCAAAGTGTTTCGACGTTGCCGTCGACGCCGAGCGACTGGCCGGAAATGTTGATCCCCGCATCGGAGAGCAGGAAGGCGACCATCGACGCGACATCATAGGGGCTGGTCATGCGACGCAGCGAGATGTTCTGCAGATAGCGCCCGGTCATCTCCTCGTGGCTGATACCGACCTGCTTGGCGCGCGCCGAGATAACACCTTCGATGCGGGGGCCCTCGATGATGCCGGGCAGGATGGCGTTGACCCTGATGGCGTGCGGCCCGAGCTCTTTGGCCAAGCTTTGCGTGAAACCGATGACACCGAACTTGGCCGCCGAATAGGGTGTGCGGAAGGCGTAGCCATGGCGGCCGGCGGCCGACGACATCGAGACGATCGAACCGCCGCCCGCCGCCTTGATCAGCGGCACCGCGCGCCGGGCGCACAGGAACTGGCCGGTCAGGCAGATGTCGATGCAGCGCCGCCAGTCCGCCGGATCGATCTCGTCG
>NZ_RZRA01000371.1:0-5013 GCF_003998945.1 Mesorhizobium sp. M7A.F.Ca.CA.003.01.2.1
CTTCTGGGCCTTCGACCAGCGTATAAGCCCCGGCATCAAGGAGTTCGTCTACCTCGTCGTGTTCGTCGCGCAGCTGCTGTGCGGCCTTGCCACGGTGACGTCTGCCTCGCGCATGATCTTCGCCTTCTCGCGTGACGGCGGCCTGCCGGGTTCGGCGGCACTCGCCAAGGTCAGCCCGACCTACCGCACGCCGGTGGCGGCGATCTGGACGGCTTCGATCCTGTCGGTGCTGTTCGTCTGGGGTTCGACGCTGGTTTCGGTCGCAGGCACTTCGGCCTACACCATCGTGGTTTCCTGCACCGTCATCTTCCTGTTCCTCTCCTTCACCGTGCCGATCGTGCTCGGCATGCTCGCCTGGGGCACGCCGAAGTGGGACAAGATGGGTCCCTGGAACATGGGGCGCGGCGTGTTCATGCTGTTCGCCTTCCTGTCGATCGTCTCAATGATCCTGATCTTCATCATCGGCATCCAGCCGCCGAACGATTGGGCGCTCTACATCACCGTCGGCTTCTTCATCCTGACGGCAGTCGTCTGGTTCGGCTTCGAGAAGCGCCGCTTCCAGGGGCCGCCGCTCGGCGACATCATTGCGGCGCGTCAGGCGGCCATCAAGGCGGCCGAACAGGCAGTCGGCGAAACCGGCCACTGACCTCCACCATCATGGCCATGGCCGGCATCGTGCCGGCCATGGTTTCGTTCAACTCATTCAAAGCCCAAGCGCTGGAGTGCCAAAGGAATGGCCGGAAATTTCTCGTTCGATCAGTTGAAGAAAGCGGTCTCCAGCGGTGAGATCGACACCGTGCTGGCCTGCATCGTCGACATGCAGGGACGGCTGGCGGGAAAACGCTTCCTGGCGCAGTACTTCGTCGATTCCGCGCATGACGAAACGCATGGATGCAATTATCTGCTGGCCGCCGACATCGATATGGAGCCGGTGCCGGGTTACAAGGCGGCGAGTTGGTCGAAGGGCTATGGCGATTTCGTCATGAAGCCGGATCTCGCCACGCTGCGGCGCATTCCCTGGCTGGAAAAGACCGCGCTCGTGATCTGCGACGTGCTCGACCACCACACGCATGACGACCTGCCGCATTCGCCGCGCGCCATCTTGAAGAAGCAGGTCAAGCGGCTGAGCGAGCGCGGCTATATCGGCTATTTCGCATCCGAGCTCGAATTCTATCTGTTCAACGAGACCTACGATTCGGCCCGCAAGAAGCACTGGCAAGGTCTCGACACCGCATCGCCCTATATCGGCGACTACCAGATCGGCATCACCACCAAGGAAGAAGGCGTCATGCGCCGGCTTCGCAACGAAATGGAAGCGGCCGGCATTCCGATCGAGAATTCCAAGGGCGAGTGGGGTCCGGGCCAGGAAGAGATCAATGTGCGCTATGCCGAGGCGCTCGACATGGCCGACCGCCACGTCATCCTGAAGAACGGCGCCAAGGAAATCGCCGAGTCCGAGGGCAAGGCGATTTCGTTCATGTCCAAGTATAATTACGGGCTCGCCGGCAATTCCAGCCACATCCACAATTCGCTGTGGAGCGCCGACGGCAAGACACCGCTGTTCTTCGACAAAAAGGCCGACTGGACGCTGTCGACACTCGGCCAGCAATGGGCCGCCGGCCAGCTCAAATACGCCAAGGAATTCACCTGGTTCCTGGCGCCCTATATCAACTCCTACAAGCGCTTCCAGGCCGGCACCTTCGCGCCGACCAAGATCATGTGGAGCGAAGACAACCGCACCGCAGGCTTCCGCCTGTGCGGCGAGGGCACCAAGGGCATCCGCATGGAATGCCGCATCGGTGGCGCCGACCTCAACCCGTATCTTGCTTTCGCAGCCCTGATCGCCGCCGGCCTTGCCGGCATCGACGAAAAGCTGGAATTGCAGAAGCCGTTCGTCGGCGATGCCTATCAGGCATCTCGCCTGCCGGAGATTCCGAAGACGCTGCGCGATGCCACCGACACGCTGGCGAAGTCGAAGATGCTCAAGCAGGCGCTCGGCGAGGATGTGCTCGAACACTATGTCCACACCGCAAAGTGGGAGCAGTTCGAATACGACCGCCGGATTACGGATTGGGAACTGCACAGAGGTTTCGAGCGGTATTAGGTATCGGCGGTTCGTCGGCGCCACCCCTTCACTCTTAGCCTTTCCCCGTGGGGAGAGGCTGTCGGCAGGCAGATGAGGGGCAGCGCCAGGCCACACGATTTTGTTGTAGAATACGAGGACTTACAAAATGACCGAGACGGTCAAACTCATTACCCCCGTCGATGGCTCGATCTATGCCGAGCGGCCGATTGCTACAGACCAGGCGATCAACGCCGCAGTGGAACGCGCCAAGGCGGCGCAAGAGAAGTGGGCTGAGACACCTATCGTCGAGCGCGGCAAGTACATGTTGGCTATGCTGGAAGCGCTGGTCGCGATGACCGACGAGATCGTGCCGGAAATCGCCTGGCAGATGGGGCGGCCCGTGCGCTATGGCGGCGAATTCGGCGGCGTCAGGGAACGCACCAACTACATGGTCGAGATCGCCGAGCAGGCGCTCAAATCGGTGCCGGCCTCCAACCCCAAGGACGGTTTCCGCCGCTATGTGAAGAAAGACCCGCTCGGCGTCGTCATGGTGATCGCGCCGTGGAATTATCCCTATCTGACCGCCGTCAACACCATCGTGCCGGCGCTGATGGCCGGCAACACCGTGATCCTGAAGCATGCGGCGCAGACGCTGCTGGTCGGCGAGCGCTTTCAGCAGGCTTTCGACAAGATCGGCCTGCCCAAGGGCGTGTTCCAGAATGTCGTGCTGAACCACGCCCAGACCGAAAGGCTGCTCGGCTCGGGCAAGATCGACCACGTCAATTTCACCGGTTCGGTCGGCGGCGGCCGCGCCATCGAAAAGGCGGCGGCGGGCACCTTCATGACGCTCGGCCTCGAGCTTGGCGGCAAGGATCCGGCCTATGTGCTGCCCGACGCCAAGATGGACCATGCGGTCGCCAATCTGGTCGACGGCGCCTTCTACAATTCCGGCCAGTGCTGCTGCGGCATCGAACGCGTTTATGTGCACGAGAAGGTCTATGACGAATTCGTCGAAGGCTTCATCGCCGAGACAAAGAACTATGTCGTCGGCAATCCGCTCGATCAGGCGACGACGATGGGACCGATGGCGCAGGCGCGCTTTGCTGACCTGATCCGTGAACAGAAGGCGGAAGCGCTGCGCAAGGGTGCCAAGGCGCACATCAACATGAAGGTGGCTAACGACAAGGCTGGTTCGCCTTATCTGGCACCTGAGGTGCTGACAGAAGTCGATCATCAGATGAGCGTCATGCGCGAGGAAAGCTTTGGCCCGATCGTCGGCATCATGAAGGTGCGCAACGACGAAGAGGCGATCGCGCTGATGAACGACAGTCCCTACGGGCTGACCGCTTCGATCTGGACGCGCGATACCGAGCATGCCGTGGCGATCGGCAACCGCGTCGAGACCGGCACGGTGTTCATGAACCGCTGCGACTACCTCGACCCGGCCTTGGTCTGGACCGGCGTCAAGGACACCGGCAAGGGTGCGGGCTTGTCGGCCATCGGCTACGACAATCTGACCCGGCCGAAATCATTCCATCTGCGCGAAGCCATCTGATTTATTGAAAGACAAAAATGTCCAAGCTGATCTCCAAATGGAACTACCCCACCACCGTCCGCTTCGGCGCCGGCCGCATCAAGGAATTGCCTGAGGTGCTGGCGGCCACCGGCATCAAGCGGCCGTTGTTCGTCACCGACCCTGGACTGGCGAAACTGCCGGTCGTCGCCTCGACGCTGAAGATACTCGACGACGCCAAGGTTCCTTACGGCGTCTTCTCCGAGGTCAGGCCTAACCCGGTCGAGTCCAATCTGACCGCCGGCATCGCCGTGTTCAAGAAGGGCAAACATGACGGCGTCATCGCCTTCGGCGGCGGTTCGGCGCTCGATCTCGGCAAGCTGATCGCCTTCCAGGTCGGGCAGGTCAGGCCGGTATGGGATTTCGAGGATGTCGACGACTGGTGGACGCGCGCCAATTCGGACGCCATCGCGCCGATCATCGCCGTGCCGACCACCGCCGGGACCGGATCGGAAGTTGGCCGCGCCGGCGTTATCACCAATGAGGCGACGCACACCAAGAAGGTCATCTTCCATCCGAAACTTTTGCCAGCAATCGTTATTGCCGATCCGGAGCTGTCGGTCGGCATGCCCGGCTTCATCACCGCCGGCACCGGCATGGATGCGCTCGCCCACTGTCTCGAGGCCTATTGCGCGCCGGGCTATCATCCGATGGCCGACGGCATCGCCGTCGAAGGTGTGAGGCTGGTCTTCGAGAACCTGCCGAAGGCCTATGCCAACGGCAGGGATCTCGTCGCGCGCGCCCACATGATGAGCGCCGCCGCCATGGGCGCCACTGCCTTCCAGAAGGGGCTCGGCGCCATCCATTCGCTGTCGCATCCGGTCGGTGCGCTCTATGACACCCATCACGGCATGACCAATGCGGTGTTCATGCCCTATGTGCTCGCCTTCAACCGTGACTCCATCGAGGAGCGTATCGGCCGGCTCGCCGCCTATTGCGGCATCAAGGGCGGCTTCGACGGGTTCGCCAAGGCGATTATCAAGCTGCGCAAGGAATTGAAGGTGCCGCATGCGCTGCCGGGCCTTATCAAGGGGCTCGACATGGACAAGAAGCGCAAGGCGCTGATCGCCGACATGGCGGTGGTCGATCCGACCGCCGGCGGTAACCCGGTCAAGCTGACCAAGAAGGCGGCGCTGACCTTGCTCGAAAACGCCATTGCCGGCACGGTCTGAGGCGTTTTCCGCGCCGCAAAGTGATCTGAAAAGGGGCTATGAAAACAAGGGGGAGGATGACGGGCAAGGCACAAACTAGTTAGCCGGAAAAAGAATCGCGGAGCGATTGCTACATCAGGTTAAAAAGAGTTTACTTTTTCGCACTGCGAGCAGCCGCTTTCACAAAGCTTTCATCTGGCTGTCACATGAAAACGATACCGCAT
>NZ_RZRA01000372.1:0-5011 GCF_003998945.1 Mesorhizobium sp. M7A.F.Ca.CA.003.01.2.1
GTTCAGGGAGATGGGACATGGGCGGCGTCTGGAGCCTTTCCGGGTTGGATGCGGCAGCTCGTTGCGGTCTAGAGAGGCTCTAGCGGCAAAAGCCGGTCGCGAGCAATGCAGAATTATGAGGGCTGGCTAGAAATGCCATGCATCGAGCGCAACGGTGGCCAACAGCGTCACGCCCAGATGGCGACGGGAATGCCAAAGCTGTCGCGGCCCGGCGGGTCGGGAAACGGCCGCGCCTCGCCGCCGACGATGCGACCGGCGATCAGCGTCATCGCGGCTGCGTCGAGGAAGTCATCAGCGGCGGCACCGCGGGGCGGCGGCTGGTCGAGAAAGCCCTTATCATAGCCGAGCCGGCAGAGCAGCGCCTTGCGTTCCGCCATGCCGGCCGGATTGATGCTGCCCTTGATCTTCTTCGGCAGTTGCATGGCTTGATCGCCGTTCAAGCGGCAGAAAGCGACTTCCGGATGGGATTCGAACACGCGGCCGCGCAAATCGGGCCGCGCGATCAGCAGGGCGTCGATCTCGCGGATCTTGGCAAAAATGCCGAACGCCTGGATCGAGACGCCGCGCGGCGGATCGGATGTGGTCAGGGCCACCGCGCTTGCCCTGACGTGCGCGGCATACCAGGCTTCGATGGTGGTGAAGCCGTTGGTGTCGGCATAGAGCGCGGCACGGGACGGGATCGAGAAGACACTGGACTGGCGTGCCCCGAGCAGCGGCCGCACCAGCGCTTCGGGGCCGCGACCGCCCTTGCCCGAAAAGCCGGGCAGGCCGATCGGCATGTCGACGGCGATGACAGCGTCTTCGGGAAGGGATGCGAGCAGGGCAGTGAAGGTTGCAAAGACACCGACCGACGGTGCCATGCCAAAAGTTCGTCGGACGGCGATCCAGCCGGCCTTGCAGCCATCGACGCCGACAAGTACGGCCTCAGTCGATGTCACGCCCGGCGGCCCCGCCCTGGATGTGTGAGGTGGCGAAGCTGGACCATCGCCATCGGATGCGACAGGCTCTGCGCATCGGTTTCGAGCTGCAGTTCGTCGCCGCCGCGCTTGGCGGTGCGTGCCAGGATCTCGTAGACCGCCGCCGTCGTCGATTGCAGCGCCTTGATCGGTGGCTGGCCGGACAGGATGCGTGCCAGGTAAACGGCCGCCGTCAGATCGCCCAGGCCATTCGGCGGCTTGTCGATCAGGCGATGTTCGGCGAGCAGCGCCTGGCTGTTATCGAGCAGGAGGTTGCCGGTGCCGCCCGTCATCATCGACGGCGCCGAGGTGACCAGCATGGTCGATGGTCCGGCGTGCAGCGCCGCCGCGATCACCGATTTCATGTCTGGCAACGCGGCGCCGGCCATCCATTCCAGTTCGTAGCGGTTAGGGGTGGCTATGTCGGCGATCGGCATCAGCCGGTCGCGCATGGCGATGGCGGTCGGTTCGGGCACATAGAGGCCGCCCGAATCACCCATCACCGGATCGCAGATATAGACGGCGCCGGGCGTCCTTGCCTTGACCGCGGCGACCAGCGAGGCGACGGCCTCGGCCTGGCCCGCCTCGCCGAGATAGCCGGACAGCACGGCGCCGACCTCACCCAGCCATGGCGCCCGCTCGAGATCGGCCATCAGAGCCTTGAACTCGTCGAGCGGCGGCACGATGCGCGTCGCGCGCCCATGGCCGGGATGCCAGGGCAAGATGACGGTCGGCACCGCCCAGACCGGGAAACCCAGGGTCTCCAGCGCAAAGACGGCAGCACGGTTGCCGACCGAGCCACGCGCGACATGGCTGGAAATGACGATGACCGCACGCGGCGCGTCGGTTTGTTCGGCGCTCATTGTCGTTTGATTCCTAACTGCCCCGGATGACGTAAAGCACGAGCCAGACCATCAGGCCCAGCGCCAGCAGCAGGCCCAGCGTGCGGCCAAAGCGGGTGCCCCAGACTTCGATCGGATCGGCACGATCGGCATCGGCCGCGATGACGTGATCGTGCATGCCTTTCGCTGCCCGCGCTACAAACGAGTTGCCGGCCGGATCCGTCTCGCGCGCAATGCGCTCGAGGATACGGCGCGATTCCTTGTCGCTGTCCTGGCGTTCCGCCATGATGATGTCCCGTTTTGCCGGACCTTATCGCGTTCGCACGGCCAATCACAGAGCCTTGCAGCGGCACCGGGCGTGCCAGGCGAGGGGCTGCCGGCGCGGGCGGTTTTCTTGCGCGCTGATTGTGGTAATGCTTCGCGTGCAACTTCTACCGAGGGACCCCCATCATGTTTGCCCAGCGCCTTGCCTTGCCGTCCACGTTCCGCACGCTGCCCGCCTTCCTGATGATGGCGATCGTGTTGCCGCTGCTTGCAGGCTGCGGCTATAACACCATCCCGACGGCGGAAGAAAATGCCAGGGCGGCATGGAGCGAGGTGCTGAACCAGTATCAGCGCCGCGCCGACCTCATCCCCAACCTGGTCGAGACGGTCAAGGGCTATGCCTCGCATGAAAAGGATACGCTCGACGCGGTGGTCGAGGCGCGCGCCAAGGCAACGCAGATCACGGTAACACCGGAAACGCTGAAGGATCCCGAAGCCCTCAAGAAGTTTCAGGATGCCCAGGCGGGGCTGACCAGCGCGCTGTCGCGGCTGATCGCGGTCTCGGAGGCCTATCCCGACCTCAAGGCCAATCAGAACTTCCTGGCGCTGCAGGCGCAGCTCGAAGGCACCGAGAACCGCATCGCGGTGTCGCGGCGCGATTACATCCAGGCGGTCAGGGACTACAATCTGACGCTGAGGACGTTCCCCTCGGTGCTGTGGGCGACCTTCTGGTTCCGCGGCAACGAGCCCTTCGCCAATTTCACCGTCGCCGAAGACAAGATGCAGCCGCCGAAGGTCGATTTCGGCACGAAGCAGGGCGGGTGAACGTCCACTGTCATCGGAATAAATCCCGCGAAATGACGGGCTGCTGGCGTGCAAACACCCCCCTCTGTCCTACCGGACATCTCCCCCTCAAGGGGGGAGATTGGCAGCTTCGGCGCTGACGCCCATCTTGCGACGTTGAAAATTGGTGAAAGTGGAGATGGCGGCCAATCTCCCCACTTGAGGGGGAGATGCCCGGCAGGGCAGAGGGGGGCGCTCCGGAACGCAAGCCTAGGGTTCCTTTTCGCTCTTCTAAGCCTCCTCTTCCTCCCCTTCACCGCCCTCGCGGCCGATCTCCCGGCGCTGACCGGCCGTGTCGTCGACAATGCCGGCATCATCGACGCCGCGACCAAGGCGGCGCTGACCCAAAAACTCGCCGATTTCGAGACAAAAGGCTCCGACCAGATCGTCGTCGCGACGATCCCCAGCCTCGATGGCGAGGAGATCGAGCCTTACGCCAACCGGCTGTTCCGCTTCTGGAAACTTGGCCAGGCGGGCGAGAACAATGGCGTGCTGCTGCTGGTGGCCCCGAACGACCGCAAGATGCGCATCGAGGTCGGCTATGGGCTGGAAGGCACGCTGACCGACCTGCACACCAAGCTGATCATCGAGAATGACATGGTGCCGGCCTTCCGCGCCGGGGACTTCTCGGGCGGTATCAGCAAGGCCGTCGACGACATGGTCATGGTGCTGGAAGGCAATCCCGAAGAACTGGAAGCGCGGGGCAAGCGCAATCCCGCCGATGACGGCACGTCCATCGATCCGATCTTTGCCGTGTTCCTGATCCTGTGGGCGACGATGTTCTTCGGCGGGATGGCGATGGCGTTCCTGCCGCCGATGTTCGGCACGAAACTGTCGCCGGGCGTGTACAAATGGCTGGGCATGACGTTTCGTTATGGCCGCGGGCCGAGCGGGTACTCGGGCACTGGCTGGACAACCGGTTCGTCGTCGGGCAGCGGCTGGTCTTCGGGGTCAAGCGGCGGTGGCGGATTTTCCGGTGGCGGCGGCTCGTCGGGTGGTGGCGGTTCTTCAGGAAGCTGGTGAGACAGATCATGGCAACACGACCAATCAGCCCGCAGGATCATGAGCGCATCGCAACCGCGATCCACGCCGCCGAGGAGAAAACCGACGGCGAAATCTACTGTGTCGTGGCGCATGCCAGCGACGGCTATTTCTTCCCGGCCGCCTTCATGGCGACCGTGTGCATGCTGTTCGTCAGCCTGGCGGTCGGCTACGGTCTGGAGGCCTGGTGGCTGTCGATCCGGCTGCCGCATTTCGTCCTCGCCCAGCTCCTGGCGCTTGCCTGCGTGCTGGCCTTGTTGTGGGCGCTGCCTGGTATGCGCATCCACCTGGTGCCGAGGCGGCTGCGCTACCAGGCGGCGCACGCCAACGCGATCAAGCAGTTCCTCGCCCGCAACGTCCACCGCACCACGGCGCGCACCGGCGTGCTGGTCTTCGTCTCGATCGCCGAGCGCTATGCCGAGGTGGTTGCCGATTCGGGTATCGACGCCAAGGTCGGCCAGCATGTCTGGGACGGCGTCGTGCGCGACCTTACCGCGCATGCCGGCGACGACCGGCTTGCCGACGGCTTCGTCAAGGCGATCGAGTTGGTGGGTGCGGTGCTGGCCGAGCATTTCCCGGTCACTGCGGGCGACAGCAACGAGCTCGACGACCATCTCGTCGAGATTTGAGCCTTTCCACAGAAGTCTTGAAGGCCCCTCACCAGGGCGGTGATCGCCTGTGAGAAAGCAGCCGGCTGGCGGCCCGGACCCTTGCAATCGGGCGATGCGGGTTTATGGTTAACAAATCATGAATACGCTGACGATCGACATCCGGAAAGCCGACCCGCGCGATGCCAGTGCCATCGCCGAGGTGCATCTGGAGGCCTGGCGCGGCGCCTATTCCGGCATCATTCCGCACCGGACCCTGACATCGATGATCAACCGCCGTGGCGCCGACTGGTGGGCGAATGCGATTCGCCGCGCCGCCACCGTTCTGGTCGTCGAAATCGGCGGCAAGATCGCCGGCTATGCGACGATCGGCAAGAACCGCGCCCGTGAACTGCGCCAGCAGGGCGAAATCTACGAATTGTACCTGCGCCCGGAATATCAGGGCATCGGGCTCGGC
>NZ_RZRA01000373.1:0-4993 GCF_003998945.1 Mesorhizobium sp. M7A.F.Ca.CA.003.01.2.1
CCATGACATCGGCCTCTCGGGCTGGCTTTATCTGGTGGTGCTGATCCCGACCATCGGCAGCCTGATCATCCTGGTCTTCGCGCTGATCCCGACGCAGGCCCGCGAAAACCAGTGGGGACCGGTGCCGGCGGGCGTCAGGGTCTAGGGATGATCGCCTTCAGCGCCTCGCCCGAAAGCCTGAGAAAGACCTTCTGGCCGTGGCGTTCTGCGCCAAGCCGGTCGTAGAAGCGCTGCGCGCCTTCGTTCCAGTCCTCGCTGGTCAGGTCGATGCGGCCGATGCCTTCGCGCAGGCAATGATCGGCGAGAAAGCCGATCAGCGCCCGGCCGACACCAGCGTTGCGGGCTTTGTCGCGCACGAACAGGTCCTTGAGGAACAGCAGCCGCTCGAGATCGATACCGGGATGCGCGATCGCCACCGACGCCAGGCCGCTGACCTCGCCCTCGATGAAGGCGAGCGCGAAATGCGGATAGGCCGGGCTTTCCTCGCCAAGCCATTTTCGTGCCGCAGACAGGGCCCGGTCGGCATCGAGAGGCCGTTGCCGATAATGTTCCGCCATCTCGCAAAACATGGCCGCGAGCGTCGTCGCGTCCTCGATCGTCGCCCAGCGGACGTCGACCGTCACGGTATCAGCCCAGGAATTTGGCGATGATCGCGTCGCCCATCTCAACCGTACCGACCTCGGTCATGCCATCGGACATGATGTCTTTCGTCCGCAGGCCCGCGTCGAGCACGGCGGCGATCGCGCCTTCGACGCGGTCGGCTTCATCGACCATGCCGAAGGAATAGCGCAGGCACATGGCGAAGGAGGCGATCATGGCGATCGGGTTGGCAATGCCCTTGCCGGCAATGTCGGGCGCCGAACCGTGCACCGGCTCGTACAGCGCCTTGCGCTTCTTGGTCTTGGCGTCAGGCGCGCCGAGCGAGGCCGACGGCAGCATGCCGATCGAGCCGGTCAGCATGGCGGCGATGTCGGACAGCATGTCGCCGAACAGATTGTCGGTGACGATGACGTCGAACTGTTTTGGCCAGCGCACCAGCTGCATGCCGCCGGCATCGGCCAGCATGTGGTCGAGCTTGACGTCGGCATAACGCGCCTTGTGGGTCTGGGTGACGACCTCGTTCCACAGCACACCCGACTTCATCACATTGCGCTTTTCCATCGAAGTGACATGGTTCTTGCGGGTCCGCGCCAGCTCGAAGGCGACGCCCGAAATGCGCTCGATCTCGAACGTGTCGTAGACCTGCGTGTCGATGCCGCGCTTCTGGCCGTTGCCGAGGTCGATGATCTGCTTGGGCTCGCCGAAATAGACGCCGCCGGTCAGCTCGCGCACGATCAATATGTCGAGACCTTCGACCACCTCCTGCTTGAGCGAAGAGGACGCTGCCAGTGCCGGATAGCAGATGGCCGGGCGCAGATTGGCGAACAGCTCCATGTCCTTGCGCAGCCGCAGCAGGCCGGCTTCTGGGCGCACTTCATAAGGCACCGCATCCCATTTCGGACCGCCGACGGCGCCGAACAGCACCGCGTCGGCCGCCATCGCCTTTTCCATGTCGGCATCGGAGATCGCCGCGCCATGCGCGTCATAGGCACAGCCGCCGACCAGCCCCTCATCGGTGGCAAAACCGCTGCCGAGCCTGTCGTTCATGACCGCGATCAGTTTCTTGACCTCGGCCATGGCCTCAGGACCGATGCCGTCACCGGGGAGCAGGAAAAGATGCTTCGTTGCCATGGAGAAACCGTCCTGGAAAGATTTGAACCGCGGCCTTGCTAAACGCCAAGCGAGTTGCATGCAAGCAGGAACGCAGCGATCACGGATAACCCGATTCGTTGGTGATCCGTAGCGCCCCCCTCTGCCCTGCCGGGCATCTCCCCCTCAAGGGGGAGATTGGCAGCATTATCGTTTCGCCTCTTCTTTCTGACGTGGAGATTGGCGAACGCCGAGGCGACATCCAATCTCCCCCCTTGAGGGGGAGATGGCCGGCAGGCCAGAGGGGGGCGCTGTCCCGCCGGCATACGTCATCACTGATGCGAGAGAATGTTGACCAGCCGACCGAACGGATCGCGGACGTAGAAGCGCCGCACGCCCCACGGTTCGTCGGCCGGTCCGTATTCGATGGCAAAGCCCGCCGCCTTCATGGCATCGAGCGCCGCATCCACGTCGTCGACCTCGATGGAGAGGTCGGGCACCGGCGTGCCGGAACCGCCTTGCGCCATGAAGCTGACCTGGACATCCATCTTTGCTTGCGAGCCGTAGGTTGCGATCCAGCCGAGATCCATCAGCACGTCGAGGCCGAGCACATCGTGGTAGAAACGCTTCGCCGCCGCGACATCCGCTGTCTCGATATTGGCAACAATGCGCTGGACTTTCATCGTCGGTCGCCCTTCAGGCCGTGCGCCGCAGCGCCGTCACCTCGATCTCGATCTTCATTTCCGGTTTGTTGAGTTGGCAGACGATCATCGTCGCTGTCGGCCTGATGTCACCGAACGTCTCGCCGAGGATCGGGAAGACTACATCCACGAAGGCCTGGTCGGTGATGTAGTAATGCGCCCGCACCACGTCAGCCATCTCGAAGCCGCCGTCCTTCAGCGCCTTGCCGATCGTCGCCAGGCAATTGCGCGTCTGCGCCTCCACCGTCTCCGGCATCGTCATCGTCGCATAGTCGTAGCCGGTGGTGCCGGACACAAAACACCAGTCGCCCTGCACCACGGCGCGCGAATAGCCGGCGGTCTTTTCGAACGGCGAACCGGTGGAGATGAGTTTGCGCATATGAGGGGCCTTGCTTGGGTTGTCGGCCAGCATTAGCAGGCGGAACGGCGCGGGTCGTGGGCCAAGCCAGGCAAACTGTTATCCCGGAAGCGAAGCGCGAACCTCCGAGATTGGTTGAAGCATCCCTTCCGTCGTCATCCTATGGCGGAGCAAGGAGCGTAGCGACGCGGCGCAGACCATAGGATGACGAAAGCGAGGGGGTGCTGCGCAACGCTAAAGCTTTAATTTGCCGCCCCCAGCGCCTTGTCCAACGCCGCCTTCACATCCGCCGGCCATGTCGCCACATCAGGCCAGGCGTTCGGCTGGCCATTGTCGCCGCGGCGCGCAAAATAGAGCCTGTGCTGGGCCGGGTCGACCGCCATGAAGCCGTCATTGCCGCCGCAATCATGCGGCACGCAGCCGCTGGCGTAGAAGGCGCCCGAAGCGGTCTTTTCGGTGCCGCCGCCGACCAGCAGGCTGGTCGCCATGTCGGCCATGTCCTTGCCGAGCAGCTTTTCCGCTTCCTTGTAGACGGCCTCATTGTGGAAGGCGTCGATGATGTTCTGGTACTTTTCCGGATCGATGTCCTTCCAGTCCGTGCCGGGTTCCGGCATGTAGGTCAGATTGCCCGAAATCGTCAGCCCGTCGGTCGGCGACCATTGCAAAGCCGGTTTCTCATCCCCCGGCAACAGGTAGGGCACGAAATAGATGGCGTTGTCGGACACCGCCGAGGGCGGGGCGCCGCACTGGTCCTGCTCGACAGTGGTGCTCTGGATCGTGCCGCCTTCCGGCTTCCAGACGATCACCGTCGCCGGCCCGCATTGGTTGCCGCCGTCGCCGACATCGAACAGCGCCACCTTGACGCCGCCGACCTCGACTATTTTGTCGAAGAAGACATCGTAATTGCTGGCCAGCTGCTTGCCGTCATAGGCAAGCACCTTCTCGCCATACTGTTCCTTCTGGGTGATGGTCAGCGTGCCGCCTTCGAATGGCACCGGGGCCTGCTTGTCGTCATCGGAAGCATCGGCGGCGTTCGTCCCCTGATCGGCGGACGGCTGCTCCGTCGCCGGGGCCGGCTGTGTGGCGGGCGTCTGGGTCTGCGCAGACGCGCTGGCGATTTGCCCCAGCAACAAGGCCAGCCCGCAAAGGCCGGCAAGAAGCGAACGTGTCATGACTGTCCCTCCACTCAGTCGCCGCGAACCGGCCCGAAAGGCCAGATCCACCCGTCCGGAGCGCGCCGCTCAGGCCCAGGGGCGCTGTTCGGCGTTGCGCTTCTCGAACGAAGCGATGGCGCCGGCTTTCTCCATGGTCAGGCCGATATCGTCGAGCCCGTTGAGCAGGCAGTGCCGCTTGAAGTCGTCGAGGTCGAATTTGACCACGCCGCCATCCGGCCCACGGATTTCCTTGGCTTCGAGGTCTACCGACACCGTGGCATTGGAGCCGCGCGAGGCGTCGTCCATCAGCTTCTCGAGATCCTCGGGGCTGACGGTGATCGGCAGGATGCCGTTCTTGAAGCAGTTGTTGTAGAAAATGTCGGCGAACGAGGTCGAGATGACGCAGCGAATACCGAAGTCGAGCAGCGCCCACGGCGCATGCTCTCGGCTGGAGCCGCAGCCGAAATTGTCGCCGGCGACCAGGATCTGCGCCTTGCGGTAGGCCGGCTTGTTGAGCACGAAATCCGGGTTTTCCGAACCGTCGTCCTTGTAGCGCATTTCGGCGAACAGGCCGGTGCCGAGCCCGGTGCGCTTGATCGTCTTGAGATAATCCTTCGGGATGATCATGTCGGTGTCGACATTGACGATCGGCATCGGAGCGGCGACGCCGGTGAGCTTGGTGAATTTTTCCATGGTTTTTGCCCGTGTTTTCGTTGCGGGGGAATTTGCTGAGGCCCGGTTTACACAAAGCCGGCGGCAAATAAAAGGCAACTGTTCGTGCATGGTGGCACAAGCCAGCCCGATGGTGCAATCTGGCGGCCATGGCAGAAAACGCACACGTCCTCTACGAAAGAGAACCCGCGCTCGACATCGCCGAATTCCGTCGCGTGCTGGTCGAATCCGGCCTCGGCGAGACACGGCCGATCGATGATGAAGCGCGGCTGCGGGCGATGCTGTCGGGCGCCAATCTGGTGCTGACCGCGCGCCTTGATATTCAGGGCAAGCCGCTGATCGGCGTCATCAGGGCGATCACCGACTTCTCCTGGGTCTGCTACATCTCCGAACTCGCCGTTTCCCGATCGGCACAGGGG
>NZ_RZRA01000374.1:0-4988 GCF_003998945.1 Mesorhizobium sp. M7A.F.Ca.CA.003.01.2.1
GAGCCAGTGTCGACCAGACTAGCCCACACAGCAGGACCAGCGTCGCCCACAGGAAACGCTGCATTTGACCTACTCTGCCGCGGCCTTGCCGCCGCGACCGAACCGCTGTTCGATATAGTCGGCGACCATTTTCTCGAAATCCGCCGCGATCGACGGTCCGCGCAGCGTCGCCGCCTTCTTGCCGTCGACGAAGACAGGCGCCGTCGGCGTCTCGCCGGTGCCGGGCAGCGAAATGCCGATATCGGCATGCTTGGACTCGCCCGGGCCGTTGACGATGCAACCCATCACCGCGACCTTGAGGTTCTCGACGCCGGGATATTTGTCGCGCCACACCGGCATGTTCTTCCTGAGATCTGCCTGGATGTTCTGAGCGAGCTCCTGGAACACGGTCGAGGTCGTGCGGCCGCAGCCGGGACACGCGGCGACGATCGGCACGAACTGCCTGAACCCCATCGTCTGCAGCAATTCCTGCGAAACCTGCACCTCGCGCGTGCGGTCGCCATTCGGCTCCGGCGTCAGCGAGATGCGGATGGTGTCGCCGATGCCTTGCTGCAGCAGGATGCCCATGGCGGCCGACGAAGCGACGATGCCTTTCGAGCCCATGCCGGCTTCAGTCAGGCCGAGATGCAGTGCATGGTTGGAGCGGGTGGCGAGCTCGGCATAGACGGCAATCAGGTCCTGCACGCCGCTGACCTTGGCCGACAGGATGATTTTCTCGCGGCCAAGGCCGATCTCTTCCGCCATCTCGGCCGAGAGAATGGCCGACTGCACGATCGCCTCGCGCATCACCTCTTGCGCCGTCAGCGGAAAACCCTTGTCCTGGTTGTCGTCCATCAGCCGGGTCAAAAGCTCCTGGTCGAGCGAGCCCCAGTTGACACCGATGCGCACCGGCTTGTCATGCCTGATCGCCATCTCGACGATGTCGGCGAACTGCCGGTCCTTCTTGTCCTTGAAGCCGACATTGCCGGGGTTGATCCGATATTTGGCCAGCGCCTCGGCGCAGGCCGGGTGATCGGCCAAGAGCTTGTGGCCGATATAGTGGAAATCGCCGACCAGCGGCACGTTGATGCCAAGCCGCTGAAGCCGCTCATGAATGCGCGGTACGGCGGCGGCACTCTCGTCGCGATCGACGGTGATGCGCACGATCTCGGAGCCGGCCCGGTGCAGTGCTGCGACCTGCGCGACGGTCTGGTCGATATCGGCCGTGTCGGTGTTGGTCATCGATTGGACGACAACGGGCGCGCCGCCGCCGACGACCACGCCGCCGACATCGACGCCGACCGAGGTGCGGCGGGGGAAAGGAGAGGAAAAATATCCGGTCATGCCGGCAGCCTTTTGTCTCTGGAGCATCTTGTGTCCTGCATGGGCGCACAACGACGCCCCGGGCCGATGCGCTGAGGTCCGGGCATGAGGTGGAGGAGCAAAGATGGCTTGTCAATGGCGACAGGTCGCCACTGGCCCGAATCGGCACGTCGCCAACGACCAAAAACAATCGATGATCTGGCGAAACGGGCGACGGCCGAAGCGGATATTAAGCCGGGTGCAAGTCCAGCTTCGGCTGACAGACCGTGCTGGGAAATCAAACCTCTCCACGCCGGCGGCGGGGAGCCGCCGGGAAAAGAGGCCGCGGATACCGCGCGGCTATGTCAGGAGGGCATCAATGCGTGGTCGGTTTTCCTCTTAGTTTTTCAATCTCGTCCTTGAGTGCCAGCTTGCGTCGCTTAAGATTCACGATTTCGAGGTCGTCGACCGATGGATGATTCATCGCGTCATCGATTTCACGTTCGATGTCGCCGTGTTTCCGCTGCAACTCATCAAGATGGGATGCAAGAGACATGATTGGTTCTCCCTTTCATGGTTTTCCTCGATTGCAACCGTCACGGCGCGTCCACCGCAGGTTCGCTTCTGTGACGGCACGGTGACAGTGTGTCACCTTCCGCGGGCGATGTCGAATGATCCGTGGTAGCATTCCACGACACTGTGAAATGTGATATGGGCTGCACGCCGGTGACAAAACACCCGGCCCCGCCCAATCAGGCCCAGCTTTGGGCGCCGCAGACGTGCAGACGGTAGAGAATGTCCGATCAGGAACAGGCCGATATTCGCCTCGAATTTTCCCGCCTGAAGCAGGAACACGCCGATTTCGATGCAGCCATCAACGCGATGATCGCCATGGCCTGCGATCCGCTGCAGATCCAGCGCATGAAGAAGAAGAAGCTGTTCCTCAAGGACCGGCTGATGGCGCTGGAAGACAAGATCATTCCCGACATCATTGCGTGAACGATGTGATGTGCTGACGCTGATCGAGCGCCAGGCAGCGGCGATCTGCATCTCCCTGCGCGGTCGTGTGACGGTGCCTTTGGCCGGTCAATCGTTGGGCTCTTTTTCGCCGGTGCACTAGCCGCGACGGCGCGTCCTGCCGGGCGATCTCGCACATGGAGCACCTCGAACTCGACGGCTTCGTCGCACGCTCTCGGTCAGTGATCCCACCGTTCTGACGGATTGTCCGGCGACGCCGCTGGGAAACCTGCGCCTTCGCGCGGCTCAGCCCCGGCCGTCGACACAGCTCACCGCCCGCCCCTCAAAACAATAACTTTACAAATATTTGTATTTATGTGAAGTCATGACGATTGAAGGATCGACCATGACAGCCACTCGTTTCGCCACGCGCCTGAATTCCTTTGCCTCGCGGCCGCAGGCCGAATGGCCTGATCTTACCGGCAAGCCGTCGCTGCTGCAGATGGCGGCGCGCGCCGCCAAGGTCGGCGGGCTTACCGATCTCGACCTCAACTTTCCCGACCATGTCAGTGAAAAGCCTGCGGAAATCGCCCTCAAACTCGGCGATCTCGGGCTTTCCATCAATGGCTTTGCCATGCGCTACTACTCCAACCCCGCCTTCAAGCTCGGCGCATTCACCAATCCGGATCCGGCGGTGCGCCGCGAGGCCATCGACCTGACCAAAGCCGGCATCGATGCCGTGCGTGAGGCCGGCGCCAGCCTGATGACGCTGTGGCTCGGCCAGGATGGCTTCGACTACGCCTTCCAGGCCGACTATGTGACGCTTTGGCAACACGAAATCGATGGGATTCGTGAAGTAGCCGCGCATGATCCCGACTGTCAGATCAGCCTTGAGTACAAACCGAACGAACCACGCTCCTACAGCCTGATGCCGGATGCGGCGACGACCTTGCTGGCGATCCGCGATGTCGGCCTGCCCAATCTGGGCGTCACCCTCGATTTCGCCCATGTGCTCTATGCCGACGAACAGCCGGCCTTTGCCGCGGCCCTGGTGGCGCGCCACAGCAAGCTGCTCGGCGTGCATCTGAACGACGGCTACGCCAAGCGCGACGACGGCCTGATGGTCGGCGCGGTGCACACGCTGCAGACCATCGAGTTGCTCAGGCAGATTCGCCGCGACGGTTACGCCGGCGCCATCTATTTCGACACGTTCCCCGACATGACCGGGCTCGATCCGGTGCGCGAGTGCGAAGTCAACATCGCCACCGTCAAGCGCATGCTGCGCGTCGTCGACCGGCTGGGGCAGGACAATCGCCTGTCCGCCGCCATGGACAGCCAGGATGCGGTGACGTCGCAGGCCATCATCCAGGAAATCATGCTCGGGCCGGATAGCTGAGGCATGCGCACCATTATCGTTTTCAACAAGGGAGGAATACAATGAAACTTCTGCTTGCCACGGCTACCGCCGCACTGATGGCGCTGTCGATCGGCTCTGCCTTTTCGGCCGACCTCGCGCCGCTCAATTCCGACACGGAAAAGGACCGCATCGACTGGTCGCAGGTCGAGGCCAAATTCGGCGCGTTCCCCAAGCTGCCCGAAGGCACCAAGGCAGGCGCCGTCTCCAAGACGCTGACCAATGAATACTGGCGCTCGCTGGGCGAGGGCTACACGGCATTCGGCGCCAAGGTCGGCGTTCCCGTCGTCTATCAGGCAGCGCAAAGCGAGGGCGACCAGCTCGGCCAGCTCACCATCGCCGAAGGCCTGGTGACGCAGGGCTACAACGTGCTGCTCGTCTCGCCGCAGACGGATGCCAATCTGCAGCCGATCATGGAGCAAGCCAAGGCCGCCAACGTGCCGGTGGTCAACGTCAATGACGCCGTGATCCCGCAGGCCGAACATTATGTCGGCAATGTCCAGCGCGACAATGGCGTGCGCGTCGCCAAATGGTTCATCAAGAACCGTCCGGATGGCGGCAAGGTCGCCATCGTCGAAGGCCAGGCTGGCGTCTATGCCGCCGTGCAGCGCACCGACGGCTTCAAGTCGACCATCACCGAGGCAGGCAAGTTCGAGGTCGTCGCCAGCGTTCCCGGCAACTGGGACCGCCAGACCTCCTATGATGCGGCCACCAACATCCTGCAGCAGCACCCCGACCTGATCGGCTTTTATGCCAACAATGACGGCATGGCGCTCGGCATCGTCGAGGCAGTCAAGGCCGCCGGCCTGCAGGACAAGGTTGCGGTCTTCGGCACCGACGGCATTTCCGACGCCTATGCCTCCATACGGGCCGGCGAACTGACCGGCACGGTCGACAGTTTCCCGGTGCTGACCGGCGAAGTGGCGTTGGAAACTGCTCTGCGTCTCGTCGCGGGACAGAAGCTGCCCCGCGTCGTCGCCACGCCCCAGGCACTGATCACCAAGGACAATGCCGACCGCTATTCCGGCGCCGGCGCGCGCAAGGCACTGCTCGAGGACGCGGCTGCGGGCCAGTAAGGCCAATCGGCGAGTGCCGGCCAGAGCAATTCGCTCCCGCCGGCACCGTTGCCCGGAGATAGAACCCAATGTCACCCCGGCTGCAATTCCAGGGCATTTCCAAGCTGTTTCCGGCCGTGCGGGCGCTTGACGGCGTGTCGTTCTCGGTAGGTGCCGGTGAAATCCACGGCCTGCTCGGCGAAAATGGCGCCGGCAAGTCGACGCTGCTGCGCATCCTGTCTGGCGTCCACACGCCGACAGCGGGAAGCGTCCTCATCGAC
>NZ_RZRA01000375.1:0-4987 GCF_003998945.1 Mesorhizobium sp. M7A.F.Ca.CA.003.01.2.1
CGTCGACCCGGTCAAAAGGGTTGCGACCTCTGCGCCGATGTCGTTCGTCGCAACCATGGTCGATTTCCGGTTTGTCGGATTGTAGTAGACCGGTAGCATTCCGCCCTGCGCGACCTGCAAGCCGTAGAGGAAATTTTCGAAGAATCCCCCCGCGCGCACAAATGCGGTTGGTGATGTCAGGCCGCGAAACCCTTGCTCCAGAAGCGACAAGGCCGCGATCACCCCGTGCCCGCTTGTTCTGTTCGCACCCATCGACGAAAGCGCGACCACTCGCGGCGGCGCTGCCTTGGTCAGAGCCTCGACATAGCTAGCAATCACGCTCCTCGCTTCTTTGTAATCGGGCGACGGCGCCCAGACAGGGGGCAACATGACGAACGCGCCTTCGACGCCTTTGAGGGCTCGCTCGATGGCTGCCGAATCATTCCAGTCGCCGTCTACCAGTTCCACGCCCTGGTTCGCCCAATTGGCCGCCTTGTCGCGGTTGCGGACGAGTGCGCGTACCTCCTTGCCGTGCGCCAGCAGATGCTCTGCCGTTGCGCCGCCAACTTTTCCCGTGATTCCCATTACTAGGAACATGTGTTTTCTCCTGATGTCGGGGGACAGAGCTGCCCCTGTTGGTTCAATGGATGAGCGGCAGAATGGCCCGGATACGGGGATCGCGGAGATAGAGGCCGCCCCAGGTCATCGCGCCCAGAAACAGGGAGATGATTTCCGGCGGCGACCCCAACTCACCGATGCGGAGATGGGCGCAGATGGCACCTCCCAAAAAGCCCGTCACCAGGATCGCGCCGAGGACGGCGGTGACCGGGATGGCGTAGAGGATGGCGCAGGCGAGGATGATCGGACCCACGACACGGGTCAGGTCCATCGCAAACCCGGTTTCCTGCAACATGCTGGCGATCTGTGCCGGCGCGAAAAGCTGAACAGTGCCATCTGCCGTCAGGGCGATGACGACAAACGCGCTCATGATCCGGCCGGCCCACAGGGCGCGATGCAAGGTCATAATTTCCGGTGTCTGATGCAGGTTCACAGTTTCGGACACTTGTCATTCTCCGATGGGGAGATCCCATATTCGAAGCTTACTGTGCCTCTCAAATGTGATAAATGCCGAGAAAATGAACCAACTGTTCTCTTTTTGGGAAACAATCCGAGGCACGAAAATGCAGAATCTCGAACCCATCCTCATTTTCACAACGGTCGCGGAAATGGGGAGCTTCACCCGCGCGGCCGATAGCCTGGGCATCCAAAAGGGGAGAGCCTCAACGGCGGTCCGCAAGCTGGAAGAAGATGTGGGTGTCAGGCTTCTGCACCGGACGACGCGCAGCGTGCGGTTGACGGAGGACGGACGCGCATTTCATGCCCGCGCCCGCGATCTGCTTGCTGAAGTCGATGATCTGCACTCGATGTTCGCAGGCGACCGCGTGGCACTTCGCGGCCGTTTGCGGGTCGACCTTCCGACCGAAGTGGCGCGCACAACGATCGTACCGGCTTTGCCGGATTTCATGGCGGCTCACCCCGAGTTGGAGCTGGAGGTGTCGAGTACGGATCGGCAAGTCGATCTGGTTCAAGAGGGGTTCGATTGTGTATTGCGGCTTGGACCCATTCGCGACGAGACCCTGATTGCCCGCCCGTTGGGCCTGTTGCGCATGGCCAACGCAGCCAGTCCCGCCTATCTGGCGCGCCATGGCGTGCCTCGATCGCTGGAAGATCTCCAGCGTCAGGAACATAGGGCAATTCATTTTTCGACGCTGCTGGGCGCGCGACCCTATGGATGGGAATATCCGGACGGCGACAGCTACGCGACGCTTCAGTTGCCAGGTGCGCTACACGTCAACAGCGCACAGACCTACGAAGCAGCGGCCCTCGCCGGCCTCGGCCTGATCCAGGCGCCACTCTTGGGCATTGGCCGATACTTGGGGAGTGGAGCGCTTGTCGAGATCCTACCCGATTTTCGTCGCCGGCCGCTCGCCGTGTCCCTCGTCGTCGCACATCGGAGCAATCTATCGCGCCGGGTCCGCGCGTTCATGAAATGGATCGAAGATGTGCTGACGCCATATATGGAATAGCGATACGACTATCTTCGTCCGGCCCTCGAAATCAACACTTCGTAAGCGGCGCGCTTGTCTCAAGTCTAGGGCAAGCGAAATTTGCAGAAGTCTTGAGCGCGGACATGACCTTGCACGGCCCAAGCCGACGCAGTAAAGCGGGGTTCGAAGAACGGGCTGGACCGATGAGGCTGTGGTGGTTAGAAAAATCCCGCAAGGCCGCCCGCAAGCTGCCGTCGGCAGCCAGTTTCCGCACTGAAATCATCGCAGACGTCTTCGTCCCGGAACGGGCGGAGGATGTACGCTTCTTCAGCCGCAAGCTGGTTCGCCCTGGCCGGCTTCGCCGCTTTTCCAACAAGGATCTTCGCGAAGGCCTGCTGTCTATCTTCTATCTCGTGGTGGCGGCGGCACTGCCGGTGCGGTGGTGGGCGCCGATCTGCGGCCGCGTATCGAGGTTTCGCCTCAAGCGCCATATGCGCAAGGAATTCCCGGCCTACGCTGCCGCCACGCTCGCGGTGCTGGGCGATGGTATCGATGCACGCAAGCTGTTCGAGGGATTGCTGGCAGCGCGCCACCGCCGCCGCTTGCAGCTCGCCGCACATCTGGTGGCCGGCCGCTGGTCGCCGACGATCCGGCTGGAGGGGTTGGCGGGGCTGCGGTCGGCCTTGCAGCGCGGCCACGGCGCCATCCTCTGGTGCGATCAGTTCACCGCCCAGACCATCATCGGCAAGCGCGCGCTGTACGAGGCCGGTATCGAAGCGCATCAGGTGAGCGTCAACACCCACGGTATTTCCGAATCGGCGTTCGGCTTGCGTTTCCTCAATCCGCCGCTGATCGATGTCGAAAACCGGTTCCTGAAAAGCCGGGTCGTCTTTGGCCGCGACGACACCTATCAAGTCACCATCCGCATCCAGAAGATCCTGAAGCAGAATGGCGTGGTGACGATGACCAACACCGTCCATGCCGGCACGAGCTTCACCGAGGCAGCCATGGGCGAAAGCGGCTGGACGCATCTCGCCTCGGCACCGGCGAATTTCGCCGCCAGGGGCAGGACCGCCCTGTTTGCCATGTCGACCTTCGAAGTGGTTCCCTTCATCGAATACCGGGCCGTGCTCAGCCCCGAGCTGACGCCGGAGGCATCTGTCAGCCCGGCAACGGACATGGCCAGGGATGGCGCCAAGAACATGACTGTGCAGGCGCACTACATCCTGCTCAAGCGCGACCGCCTGCTGGAAGCGCTGAAGCTCTACCCCGAGCAGATGCTGACGTGGTCCCGCCGGCAGCGGCTGACCGAGGCCTCGGACAGCATCGGCATCGGAATGGATGAAGGCTCATGACCGGCGTATCAGACGGACCGCGGCGGCGACGAGCTCACCGACCGGGCGTGTGGCATTGAGTTTCGAGGCGCGCTCATCCGCAGCCGGCGGCTCGAGGATGGCGAACTGGCTGTCGACCAGGCTCGCCGGCATGAAGTGGCCCTTGCGGCTGCCGACGCGCTGCCTGGCCGTACCAGGGTCGATCTCCAGATAGAGGAAGACGATTTCCGGGCAGAAGCCGCTCAGCCGGTCGCGGTAGCTGCGCTTCAGCGCCGAGCAGGCGGCGACCACGCCGTTGCCCTGCCCCACCGACGCGGCGATGCGCTCGCCGATCGCGTTGAGCCAGCCTTCGCGCAGCTGATCGGTAAGCGGCTCGCCGCTTGCCATGCGTGCGACGTTTTCCGGAGGATGCAGCCTGTCGCCCTCGATAAAGGTAACGCCCAGAGCGGCGGCAAGCCCAACGCCCACCGCCGACTTGCCGCAGCCGGCGACGCCCATAACCACGATGGCCGGCACCGAGCCGGGGGCGCTCGTCGGCGCCTGTGCTGCCGCTTCGTCCACTGTCAGCGGCTTGCCGGCGCGCGGCCGTAGAGCAGCAGCATGGCGACGATGACGACACCGTAGATGATCTGCCGCCCCGCCTCCGGCATCTGCATGACCGACAAGATGGATTGCAGCAAAGTGATGAGGATGACACCGGCGACAGTGCCGAGATAGGAGCCGCGCCCACCCAAGATCGAGGTGCCGCCAAGCACCACCGCGGCGATCGACGGCAGCAGATAAGCGTCGCCCATCGACTGCGCCGCCTTGGAGGCATAGCCGGCCAGAAGCACGCCGCCGAAAGCCGAGAGCCCACCGGAGACGGCGAAGGCGATCATCACCACGCGCCTTGTGTCGATGCCGGAGAGATAGGCCGCGCGCTCGCGGTTGCCGATGCCGTAGACGGTGCGGCCGAAGCCGGTCCGCGTCAGCACGAACACCATCGCGGCCCCGATCAGCGCCCAGATGATGACGGCGTTGGGCACGCCCGGAATGGCGAAACCGGTCGCCAGGTAGCGCATCGCGCCCGTCGCCGAATCCTGCGGCGAGAAGCCGCCGGTGTAGACCACCATCAGCCCTTGCGCGACAGCGTTGGTGGCCAATGTGATGATCATCGAGGGGATGCGCAGATAGGCGACGCCGATGCCGTTGACGACGCCGATCAGCATGCCGCAGATGATGCCGAACGGGATGGCCAACGCCACGCCGACCGGGCCGTACGCCGCCGCGGCGCAGGCCATCATGGCGCCCGCCGCCACCGCCCACGGCACCGACAGGTCGATCTGGCCGAGCAGGATGACCAGCATCATGCCTGTCGCGATAACGCCGAGGAATGAAGCCACCTTGAGCTGCTGCAGGAGATATTCAGGCGACAGGAAGCTTCTGGAATAGAGGCTGCCGAAGAACAGCAAAAGCACGATGCAGGCAAAGGCCGTCAGCACCGCCGGATCGGCGCGGCGGATGAATCTTGGCATGCGGCCGGCAATGCCGCCAAGCGTCGTTTCGCTCACAGGAACCACTCCAGCCGGTTGCGGACCCGAAACAGGGCGAAGGCGCCGAGGCTGACGGCGACCAGCAGGATAACGC
>NZ_RZRA01000376.1:0-4986 GCF_003998945.1 Mesorhizobium sp. M7A.F.Ca.CA.003.01.2.1
GATCAGGATGACGAACACCGCCGGCCCGTCGCCGGCATCGGCGTAGGAATAATCGAGGCCGCAATTGACGCAGCGCTTGCCGACAGTGAGGAAGCCGGAGAACAACCGCCCCTCGCCGCAGCGCGGGCAGCGGCCATGCAGGCCGGCCGAGATCGGATCGATCGGCGGCCAGATCGCCCTGTCTTCACTCATGGGAGCGTCGTCGCTCATTGCTTACCGCTCGATTTCGATCGGTGTGCCATCGGCCACCAGCGCCCAGATTTCGTCCATGTCGGAGTCCGTAACCGCAATGCAGCCGTCGGTCCAGTCGACCAATTGAAGCAGCCAGCCCCACCAGCCATAACCATTCGGTTGGCCGTGGATCATGATCATGCCGCCCGCGCCGACATTGCGCGCCTTGGCGGCGGCCTCATCGTCGGCATTGGGGTACGAAATATGGATCGATTTGTGCGCGATGCTGTTCGGGTTGCGCCAGTCGAGGACATAGTTCCCCTCGGGCGTGCGCTGATCGCCCTCCTGGTGCTTGTGCCCGACGGGATCGCCGCCGAGCGCGATGCCGTAGTTTCGCAGGACCTTGCCGTCGCCGATCAGTTCCAGCCGGCGTTCGGCCTTGTGAACACGCACCAGGTCCACCTTCTCGCCGGCAAAGGCCGGGAGTGCCCCGATCATCAATGCGCAAATAGCCCGGAAGATTGTCAGTCGCATTGGCTATCGATCAGCGATCATTGCGCCAAAAAGAAGAAGGCGGCCACGTTGCCGCGGCCGCCTCCAGAAATGAAAATCCCTCAGGCCTGGATCAGTGGCCCTCGATCACCGCGCCGACCGATCCCCAGACGTAGATCGAGGCGAACAGGAACAGCCAGACCACGTCGACGAAGTGCCAGTACCAGGCGGCCGCCTCGAAGCCGAAATGCTGCTTGGGGGTGAAATCACCCTTCATCGCCCGGATCAGGCAGACCAACAGGAAGATGGTGCCGATGATGACGTGGAACCCGTGGAAGCCGGTCGCCATGAAGAAGGTGGCGCCATAGATGGAATCCTTGAAAGCGAACGGAGCGTGCATGTACTCGTAGGCCTGCACCATGGTGAACAGCATGCCGAGGCCAACGGTCAGCACCAGGCCGTTGATCAGCCCCTTGCGGTCGCCGTGAAGAAGCGAATGGTGCGCCCAGGTCACCGTGGTGCCCGACAGCAGCAGGATGACGGTGTTGTAGAGCGGCAAATGGAAGGGATCGAGAACCTCCATGCCCTTCGGCGGCCAGACGCCACCAGTAAATGTGGCGCGCGCGTAGTTCTGTGCCTCACCGGCAAAAAGGCTGGCATCGAAATAGGCCCAGAACCAGGCAACGAAGAACATCACCTCCGAGGCGATGAACATGATCATGCCATAGCGCAGGTGCAGCGACACGACCCGCGTATGATGACCCTCATGCGCTTCCTTGATCGTGTCCGACCACCAGGCGAACATGGTGTAGAGGACGATCACGAGGCCGATGAAGAACAGCCACGGATTGGCGATGTTGAAGCCGAAGATCGGGAACGACCCGCCCTTCAGATATTCCATCAGGGCGACACCGCCAAAGGCCATGACCAGCGCCCCTACCGAGCCTAGGAAAGGCCATGGGCTCGGGTCGACGAGATGATAGTCATGCTGTGGTTTTGCGTGCGCGTCTGCCATATCAACCCCCGAGATTTGCTTCGGTATTCGAAATTGTCTTGCTGTTGCCATCGGTCGGCGCCGAGGAGGCGACCGGCTTGGTCTTCTCGACCGGGAACATCGTGTAGGACAGCGTGATCGTCTTCACGTCCTTGAGCTCCGGCACATTGACGATGTCGGGGTCCACGTAGAACAGGACCGGCATGTCCAGCGTCTCGCCGGGCTTCAGCGTCGTGTCGGTGAAGCAGAAGCACTCGACCTTGTTGAAATAGGGGCCCGCCAGTTCAGGCTGCACGTTGAAGGTGGCGCGGCCGGTCACCGAACGATCGAACTTGTTGGTCGCCTGGTAGTGCGCCTGCACGGTCTCGCCGATCTTCATCGTCATCGAGCGCTGGACCGGCTGAAACTCCCATGGCACGCCGGCGACGTTGGCATCGAAGCGGACGGTGATCTCGCGGTCGAGCACGCGGCCGGCATACTGCTTCTCGGCACGTTGCGTCGTGCCGCCATAGCCGGTCGCCTGGCAAAACATCTTGTAGAGCGGCACCGCGGCATAGGCCATGCCGATCATGCCGGTGAAGAAGGCGAGGCAGACAGCCGCGACGATGACGTTGCTGTTCTTGCCCGCCGCTTTCCTGGACTTCTCGACGCTCATCACATCGTGCCCAGATTGTGGCCGAACTTCACGATCGTCGCGATGTAGAAAATGACCACCAGCAGCGCCAGCGCCACGCCGATGGCGATAGAACGGCTGCGCTGCGCCTTCTTCTGACGCTCGGTCAACGTGACGGTCTCGAGCTTTTCCTCGATCATGGTCATGCTCCACCCATGGCAAGCGCGCGTTCGACAACGCTGTCGGCCAGATAGGCAGCGAAGATGGCGAAGAGATAAAGCAGCGAATAGGCGAACAGGGCCTTGGCCGGTTTCATGACGCGGTCATCGTCGGCCATGCCAAGCACTTTCCACGCGTACCAGGCAAAACCGACCCCGAGCAGCAGGGCGGCCACGCCATAGAAGGGCGTGGTGTAGCCGAGCAGCCACGGCAGCACGCCTACCGGGGCCAGCACCAGCGCATAGGCGAAGATCTGGCGGCGCGTCGAAGCGTGGCCGGCGACGTTGGGCATCATCGGAATACCGGCCTTGGCGTAGTCCTCGGATTTGAAAAGCGCCAGCGCCCAGAAATGCGGCGGCGTCCAAAGGAAGATGATCAGGAACAAGACAACGCTTTCGAGGCTGACCGTCCCGGTCACCGCGGCCCAGCCGATCACGGGCGGAATGGCACCGGCGGCCCCGCCGATGACGATGTTCTGCGGCGTCCAGCGCTTCAGCCACATCGTGTAGACGACGGCGTAGAAAAAGATGGTAAAGGCCAGCAGCGTCGCCGCCAGCCAGTTGACCAGCACGCCGAGCGTCATCACCGACAGCACCGACAGCACCAGCCCGAAGGTCAGCGCTTCGTGCGGCTGGATGCGACCGGCCGGGACCGGGCGGCTGGCGGTCCTGGTCATCACGGCATCGATGTCGGCATCGTACCACATGTTGAGCGCGCCGGAGGCGCCAGCACCTATCGCAATAGCCAGGATGGCGATCACCGCCAGCAGAGGGTTGATGGTCACGGGGGCGGCGACCAGGCCGACAAAGGCGGTGAACACCACCAGCGACATGACGCGCGGCTTCAGCAGCGCGAAGAAATCGCCCGCCGTCGCTTCCGACATGCGAAAGCCCGCTTCGTCAATCAATGGTCGTCGACAAGGGCCATGCGTACTTAAGTCCATCATCCGTTGGCCGAAACCGCCGGCGGACCGGCGGTTTCGTATTCGAGCGAACAGCCGCCTTACTTGATCTTCGGCAGCTGTTCCCACTGGTGGAAGGGCGGCGGCGAAGGCAGCTGCCATTCGAGCGTCGTTGCGCCCTCGCCCCATGGGTTGGCGCCGGCGATCCGCTTCTTCTGGAAGGCCTCGAACACGCCATAGAGGAAGATCAGGACGCCGACGGCCGAGATATACGAGCCGATGGACGACACATAGTTCCAGCCGGCAAACGCATCGGGGTAGTCGATGGTGCGGCGCGGCATGCCGGCGAGACCGAGGAAGTGCTGCGGGAAGAAGATCAGGTTCACGCCGACGAAGGTGACCCAGAAGTGGGTGTTGGCGATGACGGGCGAATACATGTAGCCGGTCATCTTCGGGAACCAGTAGTACCAGCCGGCGAAGATGGCGAACACCGCGCCCAGCGACAGCACGTAGTGGAAGTGGGCGATGACGAAATAGGTGTCATGCAGCGAGCGGTCGAGGCCGGCATTGGCCAGCTGGACGCCGGTGACGCCGCCGATGGTGAACAGGAAGATGAAGCCTAGCGCCCACAGCATCGGCGTCTTGAACGAGATCGACCCGCCCCACATCGTCGCGATCCAGGAGAAGATCTTCACGCCTGTCGGCACCGCGATGACCATGGTGGCGAAGACGAAATAGCGCTGCGTATCGAGCGACAGGCCGGTCGTGTACATGTGGTGCGCCCAGACGATGAAGCCGACGGCGCCGATCGCCACCATGGCGTAGGCCATGCCGAGATAACCGAACACCGGCTTCCTCGAGAAGGTCGAGATGACGTGGCTGATGATGCCGAAGCCCGGCAGGATCAGGATGTACACTTCAGGGTGACCGAAGAACCAGAACAGGTGCTGGAACAGGATCGGGTCGCCGCCGCCGTCGGGCGCAAAGAAGGTGGTGCCGAAATTGCGGTCGGTGAGCAGCATGGTGATGCCGCCGGCCAGAACCGGCAGCGACAGCAGGAGCAGGAAGGCGGTGATCAGCACCGACCAGGCAAACAGCGGCATCTTGTGCAGCGTCATGCCAGGCGCGCGCATGTTGAAGATGGTGGTGATGAAGTTGATGGCGCCGAGGATCGACGAGGCACCGGCAATGTGGATCGACAGGATCGCCAGATCCATGGCCGGCCCGGGCTGGCCCGAAGTCGACAACGGCGGATAAAGCGTCCAGCCGCCACCGACACCATAGGCACCCGGTGCGCTCGGCATGAACATCGAGGTGAGCAGCAGGATGAAGGCCGGCGGCAGCAGCCAGAAGGAGATGTTGTTCATGCGCGGGAACGCCATGTCGGGCGCGCCGATCATGATCGGGACCATCCAGTTGGCAAAACCGCCGATCAGCGCCGGCATGACCATGAAGAAGATCATGATCAGGGCGTGCGCGGTGGCGAAGGCATTGTACATGCTCTTGCCGCCGTCGATCGCGGCGTCACCGTTCATGCCGTAGACCATCTGCGCCAGACCGCTGAAGATCTGGATGCCAGGCTCCTGCAGTTCCATG
>NZ_RZRA01000377.1:0-4983 GCF_003998945.1 Mesorhizobium sp. M7A.F.Ca.CA.003.01.2.1
TCACCGCGCTGAACGACGTGCTCAGCGGCAACAACATCCTGAGCGGCAATGTCGTCTCAGGCATTCTGAACGGCAACAAGACCGGCATCGTCGGTGGCGTTCTGAGCGGGCTCGGCGTGAACCTGCTGGGCGGCAACAGCTACAGGCTGGGCAAGCGCCACTAGGCCGGCGCTGCATTTCAACTGTCGAAGGCAACCCAAAATAGCCCGTTCCGGTGCGCCGGGCGGGCTATTTCGCGTGTCGGGCCGATCAAGCGAGGATGTTGACCGCGCGTGCCGCGACCAGCGCGATGGTCAGCAGCGAGATCATGGCCTCGGCCATCATCAGCAGCTTGGCGCGCTGGGAAAGGGGCAAGGTATCGGTGGGCGAAAACGCTGTCGCATTGGTGAAGGCGAGGAAGAAATAATCGACGAAACCGGGCAGCCAATCTCGGAGGTCACGGTCGTTCAACGTCATCTGCGCGAACAGGAAATCGGCCTGCGCAAGCTTGACGAGGCCGCAGGTCGGCGGGCCGCCGCGGTCGGTGCTCCAGAACCACAAGGCAAAGACGATGACGTTGGTGACCCAGATGTTGAGTGCGTCGATCAGCAGCGTCGTGCCGCTGTTGCCGGCATGGCCCTCCAGCAAGGCACGCACCAGCAGGACCAGCGAACCGCAGTTCATGATGCTGATGATGGCGGTCATGGTCAGGGCTGTTCTGCGGATCATGACCCGAAACTGGCCGATCGCATGCCACTCGTGGTCCTCGACCGCCTTGCGGGTGGCGGCCTGTGTCCAGGCGGTGGCCACCGACAAGGGCAGCAGCAGAGCGGCCTCCAGCGCGGGCGCTAGCCAGCGCGGTCCGAATGAGAGATTGTTGATGACCAGAAGCTGCAGGCAGATGATGACGAGAACGGCCGCACGGGCCATCCAGAAATCGAGCGCACGGTAGTGGATGATGGCATGGTGGTGGCGCATTTATCAAATCCTGGATGCTTTTTGGGGGACGGGAACCGGTCAGGCGTAGGCGACGCCTGCCGCGATCACGCCCGATGCGCCGTGCCCGGCATGTTCAGGGCGCTCCGGGACGGCGTGTTCCATTGTTGTCCTGCTGGCATGTGATGATGAGAGAGGCGGCATGGTGGCGCGAAACTCTGCCTCAATCTTGGTTTTGCCATGGTCACCCAAGTTTACATTTTCGTAAGCTTCGAGTTCTGGGCTGTTCCAAAAACCGTCCGGTGTGATTTATCCACCGCATGACGCGAATCGACGAACCCATGAACGGTTGGCTGCCGGTCGGCAGTTCTGTTCCAGGCGACTGGCGGCAGTCGTCGATCTGGCAGGGGCTGACGCGCTATCCAGAAGCCGGCCTGGCGCTTTTATGCCTGACACAGATCCTGTGCTGGACCGTGGCGCCCGCGCTTGTCGACGTGTCACCGCCCAACGATGTCGTCGAAGGCTTCATGTGGGGCCGCGAATGGGTGCTGTTGACCTACAAGCATCCACAGCTTCCCGGCTGGCTGCTCGAGATCAGCCATCTTCTGACCGGATCGTTCCGCTGGCCGCAATATCTCGTGGCTCAGCTAACGATCTCGGCCACTTTCGTGCTAGTCTATCTGCTGGCCCGCGACATGCTCGGGCGAACCCGCGCGCTGGCCGCCGTGCTTCTGATGCCGTCGCTCTATTTCTTCGGCTGGCCGACCCCACAGTTCAATCATGACTACGCGCAGATGCCCTTCTGGGCCGCTATCTGCTGGCTGTTGTGGCGTGCGGGCCGTGGTGGTGGGCCGGGCTGGTGGCTGGCGCTCGGGCTGGTGTCGGGCGTCGGGCTCTATGCCAAGCTTTCCACCGGCCTATTATTGCTTTTCGGGGCGATCTGGCTGCTGTCGGACACACGCGCACGCAGTCGGCTCGCCACGCCCTGGCCATGGCTCGGGCTCGCGGTTTTCGGCGCTGTCGCCGCTCCACTGGCCGCCGAACTCTGCCGCGTCGATTTCCTGCCGCTGACCTATGCCGCCTGGCGCGATCAGTGGGTGGTGGCTCATCGCTCCCGCTTTTATTATATCGGCGTCCAGATGGCTGGGCTCTGCGGCTTTCTTCTGGTGCTGGCGATATCAGGGCTGCTGCGGCGCTCGCCCGCGCCGCAAAAGCCCGTCGGGCGCGGCACGCTGGTCTATCTCTTGTGGATGGGGGTTGGCCCGGCGATCCTCGTCATGGTGGCGTCCCTGTTCACCGGCGCCGGCGAGGCCTGGGGCGCGCCGATGTACAATCTTGCTGGCGTTGTGGCGCTCGCCTTGCTGGGCCATCGCCTCGGCGCCATCGAGATGCGAAAGCTGGCGATCTGCGCGCTCATCTCCATTGTCGGCATATCCGGTGCCTATGCGGGCATCCGCTGGACGAAATGCAATCTGCGTGGGCGCATGGACGCCGTCTGCTGGCCGGCGCAAAAGATCTCGGATGAGGCAGAGGCTGTCTGGCACGCTGCGACGCCCGATCGGCTCGACATCGTCGGCGGCCATGCCCTTATTGCGCCGCTGGCGGGCCTCAATGCCTATGACAAGCCGTCGATCTTCACCGAACTGAACATGCAGTACGCCCCCTGGATCACCAAGGAGCGGCTGCGCGAGCATGGCATATTGCTGGTCTGGCCCGGGCGCGATGTGCCATCTTATCTGCAGGCGTGGGTGGGCGACATCCCGATCAAAACCGTTCTTTTCGACTGGTCGCTCAAGGCGCCGCCGGTGGCGATCAGCTTCGCAGCCATTCCGCCTGGCGCGCGGCAGTTGCCGGGTGCTATCGACGGCCTCGCCCGACCGAGCAACTGAAGCAGATCCGCCGGTCCGCTGGACGAAGCAGGTGACAATGCCCATCTATGTCCAGACAAACTTGCCTTTGAGGAGACGTGATATGGCGACTTCGACCGAACGCGCAGTCCTTGCCGGTGGCTGCTTCTGGGGTATGCAGGATTTGATACGGCGCTATCCCGGCGTCATTTCCACCCGTGTTGGCTACAGCGGCGGCGACGTGCCCAACGCCACCTACCGCAACCACGGCAGCCATGCCGAAGCCATCGAGATCAATTTCGATCCGGCCATCATAAGCTATCGCACGCTGCTGGAACGCTTTTTCCAGATCCACGATCCGACGACCCGCAACCGCCAGGGCAACGATGTCGGGACGAGTTATCGCTCGGCGATCTATTACACCAGCGACGAACAGAAGCGCATCGCCGAGGACACGATCGCCGATGTCGATGCCTCGGGCCTGTGGCCGGGCAAGGTCGTCACCGAAGTCGCACCCGTTGGCCCCTTCTGGGAAGCCGAGCCCGAGCATCAGGACTATCTGGAGAAATACCCCAACGGATACACCTGCCACTTCGTCAGGCCGGGGTGGAAGCTGCCGGTTCGGGAAAAAGCGGTGCCGTAGATACACTGATACGACAGGATTTGAGAAGCCGCGGAGCGCTCGCTCCGCGGCTTCTTTTCATTGCAATTCCTACTTGCCGCAATGGTTGTCATTAACTGTCGGCGCGGTGGTGCCCGGCGACGTTCCACTGGCATCGGGCTGTGCGCCCTGCGGATGGGCAGGGCAATTTTCATCCGCGTTTGAATTCGTGGCGCCCGGTGCTACCGTCGTACTGTTGGTCGTGCCGGGGTCTACCGTGTTCGGCGAAGCCGGCGTATTTGGGTCGACGGTGACCGACTTGCCGCTGCCGCCGGATCCGTCGGTGCCGCTTGTGCCATTGCTCTGCGCCATGGCCGATGTCGCCAGGCCAATGGTGAGCGCCGAAGCTGCGAGGATTTTCATGAACATGGTTTGTCTCCATTGTCTGTGAACTCGTCGCGTAGCGACTGGTGGGACAACCTCGCGGCCTGGTGAAGGTTCCCGATAAATTCTCGCGCCGGCAGAGCCAACCGCTCCCGCCCTGGCGCAATGCTTTTGGCGCAGTGCGATAAAAAAAACGGCTTTTCCTTCAACTCGAATGATGCTTTAAGGCGCACATCCACAGGGGTGCTCCGTACGGTCGGGGCTGAGACGGGGGCGGCAAGCCCACAGACCCTAGAAGCTGATCTGGGTAATACCAGCGGAGCGAGGCGGGCGATGTTTTCAGGCGCACAGATTTCCCTATATCCCATGACCGACGATTTCGTCGGTGTCATCCTTGGCGCGCTCGGTGCGCTCGATCCCTGGCGCGACAAACTCAGGATCGAGACCGACGACATCTCGACCTTGCTGATCGGGCCGCCCGAAGTGCTGTTTCCTGCCATGCGCGACCTCTTCGTGGCGGCGGCACGCAGCGGCAAACATTGCGTGTTGTCGGCCACCATCTCGCGCGGCTGCCCTGGCGAGCCGGACGATCCGATCTGCCGCTCCGATGCGTTTGGCGGGCCCGTCGGTCCACTCGGCCCCCGCAAGGACGCGGCCATCGCGGCGGTGCGCAATGCTGCTGCCACCGGCCAGCCGGCGGCGGCGCAGTTCTCGCTCTATGTGATGGGCACAGACGACCACATGGACGAGATCTACGGCTGCATAGACTTTCTCAAGCAGTCCGGCGTCTATGAGCGCTCCAAACATTTCTGCACGAAACTGCGCGGTGATGCCGGTGCGATCTTTTCGGCGCTGGACGAGGCTTTCTGCCGTTTCGGACCAGGCGCTGGCCACGTAACCCTCGACGTCACGGTCTCGGCCAACAGCCCGTCGGCCGTCTGAAGCCGCGCCGCTCTCGCGGCCGTCAAAGGTTATCTCCCGTGGTCTCATCATCAGTCGCTTCGCGCCCGATCGCGAGCTTTCTCGTCAAGGCAATGCCGGCCATGATCTCGGCCGGTTTGCTCCTGCTGGCGTGGGAGCTTTATGCCACCTATTCCGGCATCAGGGCCACGATACTGCCGGCGCCGTCACGCGTCTTCGAGCAAGCGATGCTCAATCGCGAGGCGCTGGCCGACAATGCCGTTCCGACCATCCGTGCCACGCTTCTTGGCTTTGCCTGTTCGCTCAGCGCCGCCT
>NZ_RZRA01000378.1:0-4975 GCF_003998945.1 Mesorhizobium sp. M7A.F.Ca.CA.003.01.2.1
ATCCTGGACATGGCTGACATATTCCGTGCTCATGCGTGCCTGCGTCCCGCGGGTGCAGGCCGACTTGAACAGGATCGGCTCCATGAAGGTCTGGGGCAAATCGTTCATGAAACAGGGAGACGACAGCAGATGTTCGGCCTTGGAGAGCGGCGCTGTACCCCAGCTCTTCATGCGGCCGATCTCCTCGCCGGCCAGGCTTTCGCAGAACACGTTCTCGCCCATCAGTTCCTGCGGCGAGGCGTGCATCATGGCCTCTGCCTCGACATCCGGACCGAGGTCGCGCAGCACTTCCATGGTGCGCTGGTTGGTGATGTGGGCACGCGGCGTGTTCGACAACCAGCGATAGCGATTGACGATCATGTTGGCCACGCCGTAGCTCGACAGCAGCGCGGCGGTGGCCGAGCCGGCCGGGCCAGTGCCGACGATCAGCACGTCGGTTTCGATATCCGCCATCAAATTCCTCCCTCGATCTTCGGACCGGTCAGCCTGCGGCGGACCGGAAACAGGTGCAGGCCATTGCGGGACGCGATCAGGCCCCAGAGCCCCTTTGGCGCAAAAAGCATCACGACAACGGCGATGAGGCCGAGCGTCATCAAGTACCAACTGCCGTAGTCGGCCAGCGCCGAGCGCAGCGCAAAGAAGACCAGCACACCGAGGATCGGCCCCTCGATGGTGCCGATGCCGCCGATGACGACAATAAAGATGACGTTGGCGGTCCAGTCGGTGACGGCAAAGGCCGCGCTCGGCGAGATGCGGGCCGTCTGCAGGAAAATCAGCGCGCCGGTCAGCCCGGTGGCAGCCGCGGCGATCAGAAAGACCGCCCATCTGAGCCGGGCGGTATCGACGCCCACCGATTGCGCCGCGTCGACATTGTCGCGCACGGCCGCCAGCGCCAGCCCGAGGCGGCTGCGCAGCAGCCAGTAGATGCCGCCCGTCACGGCCACGACCAGCGCCAAAGCCAGCCAGTAGGCCATGACATCGCGTGCCGCGGCCTCGCGGACGCCGAACAGCGCCCGGACCGCATCGGTGCCCAGGATGCTGCTCGTCGCCTCGCGCGGCAGCGACGTGCCGGTGCCGCCGCCAAGTGCCTTCCACTGCGCAACCAGCAGGCGCGTCACTTCGGCGATCACCCAGGTGCCGATGGCGAAATACGCGCCCTGCAAGCGGAACGCGAAAAAGGCCGTCGGAACCGCCAGCACCAGTGCCGCAAGGGCGCCCAGCGGGATCGCCAGGACCGGATTCCAGCCGAGCAGGATCACGCCGGCGAACATCGCGTAGGCGCCGATGCCGACGAAAGCCTGCTGGCCCACCGAGACCAGGCCGCCATAGCCCGCCAGCAGGTTCCAGATCTGCGCCAGCGTCAGCATGGTGAGGATGAAGAACAGATCCTGTATGACACCACGCGAGGCCACGGCAGGCAGCGCGAGCGCGGCGACGAGGAAGATCGGCACGATGATCGCGGTCACGGTTCCGGCGCGGGTGCGGGTTGTCAGTCGATACATGCCGGCCCTCAATCCACTGCGCGCGGAAAAAGCCCGCGCGGCCTGAGCAGCATCACGGCCAGGAAGGCGATGTGGCCGGCCAGGATCTGCCATTCCGGATTGAGCGCGGCGCCAAACGTTTGCGCCACCCCGATGATGATCCCGCCGGCAAGCGTCCCCCACAGGCTGCCGAGGCCGCCGATGATCACCGCCTCGAAGGCATAGATCAGCCGCGCCGGTCCGATCGAAGGATCGAAGTTCGCGCGCATGCCGAGATAGAGCGCCGCCAGCGTCACCACGACCATGGCGATCCCGGTGGCGATCGCGAAAATCCGCTTCGGCTCTATCCCCATCAGCCCCGCCGTCACGGCGTCGTCCGAGGTGGCGCGGAAGGCACGGCCGAGGGCGGTGTGGTAAAAGAGCGCGTTGAGCGCAATGATCGTCACGATCGCCGAGGCAAAGGTCATCAACGGCATGATCCCAACCGTGACCAGCCCTAGATCGAGCGATGCCCCTTCCAACGCGCCCACCGGAATGCGGCGGCTGTCGGCGGAGAAGGCCTCGAGCAGGCCGTTCTGCAAGGCGACCGACAGGCCGAACGTGACCAGAAGCGGCGGCAGGATGTCCTTGCCCAGCACGCGGTTCAGGACGGCGGCCTGCAGCAGCCAGCCGAGCCCGAACATCACGGGCATGGCAATCAGGGCAGCGATCCAGGGCGACAAGCCGAGCAGCGTGACGCCCATCAAAACCAGATAAGCGGCAAGAATGATGAGGTCGCCATGGGCTAGGTTCACCAGCCGCATGATGCCGAAGACGAGGCTCAACCCTGCTGCAAACAGGGCATAGAGCCCGCCCAGCAGAATCCCTTGCACGAGGGTGTCCAGCCAGATCATCGCCGCGCCACCTCGATCAGGCCACAAGGGTGCTGTGCGAGCAGACGACCGAGCCTTGGTTCCCGCGTCATGCCGCCACTCCGAAATAGGCAGAGTGGATATCTTCGCGCGTGACCTCGGCCGCCCTGGCGGCCAGCGTGGCGCGACCCTCCATCATGCAGTAGACGCGGTCGGCCACTGCCAGCGCCTTGCCGATATCCTGCTCCACCAGCACGATCGCGGCGCCGCCTTGGCGGATCCTGGGAAGTGCTGCGTAGATATCGCGGATGACGACGGGCGCGAGGCCGAGGCTGATCTCGTCGCAAAGCAGCAATTCGGGGTTCGACATCAGCGCCCGGCCGATCGCCACCATCTGCTGCTGGCCACCCGAGAGCGCGGTACCGGGGCTCTTGCGCCGCTCGCCCAGGATCGGGAAAAGGTCATAGACCGCGTCGAGGCTCCACGGCCCCTGCACCTTACGCGCCTGCCCGCCGACCAGCAGATTTTCCTCGACGGTGAGCGAAGGGAACAGCCGGCGCCCCTCCGGCACCATGGCGATGCCGCGCTTCATGATCTCGGCCGAAGACAGCGCGCCGATCGGCTCGCCCCTGTGCAGCACCATGCCGGGCGCGTTGCCGATCACGCCGGTGATCGAGCGCATCAGCGTGGATTTGCCGGCGCCGTTGGCGCCGATGATCGCCACGCATTCGCCCGCGGCCACGGTGATATCCACACCGAACAGTGCCCGGAACTGGCCGTAATTCGCGGTGAGGCCGCGCGTTTCCAGCATCAGACCTCGAGCCCCAGATAGATTTCGCGAACCGCCTTCGAGGCCATGATCTCATCAGGCGCGCCGATCCCGATCACGCGCCCGAAATCCAGCACGAGGAGCCGCTCGACCACCGAATTCAGGGCATGCAGCACATGCTCGATCCAGATGATGGTGGTCCCCCTCGCGTGGATGGCTCTGATCGTCGCGACCAGGGCCTTGCATTCGCCCTCCGTCAGACCGCCCGCGATCTCGTCCAGAAGCAGAAGTTCGGGGCCTGTCGCCAAGGCGCGGGCGAGTTCCAGGCGCTTGCGGTCGAGAAGGCTCAACGAGCCGGCCACGAAATTGGCTTTCCTGAGGAGCTCCGTCGCCTCGAGGATACCAGCGCAATCCTCGACCATCTCGGCCTCGCGTCCGCCGCGGCCGAAGGCGGCGGCGGTCAAGAGATTCTCGAACACGGTCAGCCCCTCGAAAGGCTGCGGAATCTGGAAGCTGCGGCCGACGCCCATGCGCACCCGCTCCATGGCCGGAGCGCGGGTCACGTCGCGGCCGAGGAATTCGATGCGGCCCTCATTTGCAAACAAGTTTCCGGTGATCAGGTTGAAGAGCGTCGATTTTCCCGCGCCGTTCGGGCCTATAATGCCCAGCGCTTCGCCGCGCGGCACGCTGACGGTCACGGAATCCGCAACCTTCAGGGCGCCGAAGGACTTCGAAACGTTTTCCAGCCTGAGTATCATCACAGTCATCCTTGGGTCGCGCCGAACGAGGGCGGCGCAGCCGCCCCCGGCAGCGTCAGGCCAGGGCTTCCATCTTGCCAGCGGTGGGAATCTCGGTAGCGCCGGCGTTCTCGACGGTCACCAGATCGAAGCCGCCACCGGCCTTCTTCCGCCACTGGCCGCCAACGAGCGGCGTCTTGCAGACGTTCTTCGCGGCGAAAGGCGGCAGTCCCGCACCGCTCCATGCCACTTTCCCCACCACCGTCGTCATGTCGGTGGCGGCTATGGCCGCCGCGATCGCCTCGGCATTGGTCGGATCCGAAACGCGCCCCATGACATTGGCCGCCACCTCGAACAGCGAATGGACAAAACCGATCGGCTGCGTCCAGGGGCGCCCGGTCTTGGCGGTGAAATCCGCCGCGATTTCCGCCGAGCTCTCGCCCGTCACGGACGATTTGAACGGATGCGAGGCCGACCACCAGACCTCGGATGAGAGGTTGTGGCCAGCATCGCCCAGCGTCTCGACCGATTGCGGAAAGAGGATCGCTTTGGCCACCGTTATCGCCTTGGGCTTGAAGCCCTGCTGGCGGGCCTGGTTCCAGAAGGTGGTGAAGTCCGGCGGAATGACCACACCGGTGACGATCTCGGCATTGGCCGCCTTGAAGGCGTTGACCTGCGCGGTGAAATCGTCCGACAGGTTCTGATAGCGGCCGGGATCGGCAAGGCTGAAACCGGCGGCATCGAGGCCCGGCTTCAAGCCGTTCTTCGGATCACCCCAGGCATTGCCGTCGGCATCGTTGGGGAACAGCCCTCCCACCTTGCCGTTGGTGGAAAGCTGCTTCCACATGCCGGTGTAGACGGCGATGATGTCCTCGAGACCCCAGAAATAGTGATAGGCGAAGTTGAAAGGCTTCCACGAGGACGGATCGGCCGGATTGCCCTGCTGGCCGATGAACCAGGGCTGCCACGGCGCCATCGTCGAGATCACCGGCACGCCCTCCGCCTCGCAGGTGGTGGCCACCGGATTGGTGTTCTCGGGCGTCGAGCCGACGAGCATCAGGTTGATCTCGTCATCGACGATCAGGCTCTTGGCTACCTCGGCCGCGCGGTTGGGGTTCGACTGGCTGTCCTTGACGA
>NZ_RZRA01000379.1:0-4949 GCF_003998945.1 Mesorhizobium sp. M7A.F.Ca.CA.003.01.2.1
GTCTCGGCCCGGACGAGGAGATGAAAACGGTTCGCGCGCATTCGCCGGAGCCTGCGGCAGCATTGCCCGAACGGGTCGGCCACTATGAGGCGCAACTGATCCGCGATGCGCTACGCGACCATGGCGGCGACGTGCGCGCCGCCATCGACGTGCTCGGCGTGCCGCGTAAGACCTTTTATGACAAGCTCAAGCGCTACGGCATTGCCGCGTCCGAATTTCGCAATGGCGGCGATGCCGATACGCAACCCATCTCGGAAAAGCGATGAACACGACACTGCAAACGACGGCAAATCCCTCGCCGCAAGACCTCACTTTTCTCAGCGAAAGGCTGACGGCGTTCAACGACGGCGATGTCGGCGCGTCCGAAAGGCATGCGCTTGCGGTGTTCGTGCGCGACGACGCCGGCGCGGTCGTCGCCGGCATTTCCGGCTACACCGCCTGGGGATGGCTTTATGTGCAATGGCTCTGGGTGGATGAGCGGCTGCGTGGCCAGCACATGGCCGGCAAGATGCTGGACGCGGCCGAACATGAAGCGGTGGCGCGCGGCTGTCAAAACGCCTGGATCGACACCTTCAATCCGAATGCCGCCAAGGTCTATCAGCGCCAGGGTTATCAGCCCTTTGGAACACTTGCCGACTTCCCCGTCGGCCGCAGCCGCATCTTCCTGCAGAAGAAACTGGCTTAACCGGCGAGTTTTCCGCCCTGCATCGGCCGCGGTGCGCCGGTCGTGCTCGGAAAACTGATCGGCAGGCCGCGCAGCACGCGAACCGCGAGGAAGGCAAAGCATTCCGCCTCCACCGCGTCGCCGCTCCAGCCCAGGCTCTCGGCCTGCACCACCTCGACGCCGGCGCGGCTGGCCAGCATCGCCATCATGGTCGGATTATGGCGACCTCCGCCGCTGACCACCAGTTTCTTCGGCCGGTGCGGCAAGAGGTCGAGTGCCTTGCCGACGGCGCCGGCGGTGAACGCGGTGAGCAAGGCCGCACCATCCTCTGCATTCAGGCCGTCCGCCATCGCGGCACCGAAGTCGAAACGGTCCAGCGATTTCGGGTAGGCTTTGCTCAGATAAGGGTGCTGCAGCAGCTTGGCGAGCCGGGCCTCGTCGACCGTTCCCGCCCAGCCAAGCGCGCCGTCGCGGTCCATCTCGCCGAGCCCCTTCGACTTGATGAAATCGTTGAGCGGCGCGTTGGCGGGGCCGGTGTCGAAGGCGACGACATTGTCAGCGCCGTCCCACCAGGTGATGTTGGCGACGCCGCCGAGATTGAGTACGGCGACCTCGCCATTGGCACCGGCGCTGCGCATCAGCGCGGTGTGATAGACCGCGGCCAGCGGCGCGCCTTGCCCCCCGGCGCGCATGTCGGCCGAGCGGAAATCGTATGCGACCTTGGTGCCCAGTATGGCATGCATCAGCTCACCGTCGCCGAGCTGCCGGGTCTGGCCCAGCCGTCCAACCTGCGGCGCACGATGCAGAACGGTCTGGCCGTGAAAACCGACGATGCCGATATCGGCCATCGTCATGCCATAGCCTTCGACCAACTCCTTGACGGCCGCCGATTGCGCGCGTGTCAGGGCATCCTCCGCGGTGCGGAAGATCGCCGGCTCCGGCCCAACGAAACTCCACCCCCGCGCCTCCGTCAGCGTCTCTTCCAGCAGCGAGCGGATCGACGCGGGATAGGGCATCAGCCGGTAGGTGCCGAAATCCTCGATGCGTTCGCCATCGGTCTTGATCAGCGCGACGTCGATGTTGCCGTCCAGCACCGTGCCGGTCATCAGGCCGACGGCCCAGATTGGTTCCATAGTCGTTTCCTCGTTGAGCATGATCTTTTCCGAAAACCGTTTCCCACTTTTCGGGACCATGCTCCAGTCCCCATCGATGAGATCGCCGATAGCTTTGCGAAGCCTGACGATTCTACCGTCAAAATATCGGTCGGATGAATCCGGTTGGCGGGCAAGGTCCAAGCCTTGCCACTGTCGAAGCGGCGGTCTCGGTGCTGAAGGCCGAGCGGCCTTCGTAGCGCCACAGGCGATGCTGGACCGCGCAACGTTGGTTCTGCAGCCGTCTGGCTCAACAACCGCCGAGATGCCACCTCTTGCCTGTCAGCCCCGAAGGCGCGACCTTGCCTGATCTGGCGAACGCTTCCGCCGAAATCCGCAAGGAGTGAAAAATCATGGCATCCGATGTGGCCGTCATTGCAGGCGCCGGCGCTGGTCTGAGCGCCTCGCTTGCGCGCCTTCTCACCCAGGAAGGCTTTCGCGTGATTCTGGCCGCCCGCAATTTCGAGAAGCTCAGCGCTCTGACCGACGAAACCGGTGCGCTGGCCGTCGAGACGGATGTTGCCGACGTCGCGTCCGTCGCCAGCCTGTTCGACACTGCAGACAAGGCCGGCCCGCTGGCGCTTGCAGTGTTCAACGCCAGCGCGCGCACCCGCGGACCGATCGCCGAGCTCGATGCCGAAGCGGTCAAACAGGCATTGCTGGTCGGCGCCTATGGCGGCTTCCTGGTCGGCCAGCAGGCGGCGCGCCGGCTGCTTGGGCGGGGTTCCGGATCGATCCTGTTCACCGGCGCCACCGCCAGTGTGAAGGGATTTCCCGGCTCAGCCGGCTTCGCCATGCCGAAATTCGGCCTGCGCGGCCTGGCGCAGTCCATGGCCCGCGAGCTCGCTCCGCAGAACATCCACGTCGCCCACTTCATCATCGACGGCCAGATCGAGCCGGCCGGACAGGTGGCCGATCCCGGCCGGCCGGACCGCCGTCTATCGCCGGACGCCATCGCCGAGGCCTATCTTACAACCCATCCCCAGCATCGCAGCGCCTGGAGCTCGGAGCTTGAGCTGCGGCCCTGGGCAGAGACGTTTTGACAGTGCAGCTGATCGCCTAGGGGCCAACTAATCGCCTGGCGGGAAGTAACGCGATCCTTCCGCCATTCCTTTTACATTAGGTGATACTAATATTTTGTGGCGCTGAGCTGCTTATCCAATACATAAAAAAGCGCAGTGTAATATATACGTTTGTTTAACGTCGGTTGTGCATCTTGCTGGCTTTCCCGGTCTAATTGAGAACGCGTATGCCGGTTACACGTCGTACACTGCTTGCGGCCGGGAGCGGCGGGTTGCTGATCTCGCAAGCCCGGGCGGCCAACACTCCAGGACAGCAGGCGGAGAACGCCCCAACGCCGATCGCGAGCGGCGATGCCTTGCGCATCGCAATGCCGGCCTTCGCTTCCAATCCGTTCTTCCCGGCCGACGGATCGGGGGACAATGGCATAGACATGGAACTGGCCCACGGCATCGCCGCGGCGCTTGGGGTCGAGCCGGTGTTCGACCGATCCGCCGCAACGTTCGACGATATCGTCAGACAGGTCAGTTCCGGACAGGCCGACATGGCGATTGGCAAGCTCAGCAGGACGCTTCAGCGCGGCCGGTCGATCATCTATTCCCGCCCCTACGCCATGCTGCGGCAAGGGCTGATCGCCAACCGCCTCAACCTGGCGCGTATCGCGCAAGGCAAGCCGCCAGAACAGATTGTCCGTGATTTCTCAGGTGATCTCGGCGTGATCGAGGGCTCTTCCTTCGCCACTTATGCGGCCACGACTTTCCCACATGCGCAAATCCATCGCTTGGCAAGCTGGGACCTGATCATCGATGCGATCCGAAACGGGACGATCGACATGGCCTATCGCGATGATTTCGAGATCAAGAAGCTGATGGTCGACGATCCGTCGATGACAGTCGTAGCGCGCTCCATCACGCTGACCGACAAGGTCGATACGATCGCAGTCGGCGTGCGGCCGGACAATCCGCATCTCGCGGCCTTTGTCGATCTGTATCTCGACCTCGCGCGGGGTCAGCAGATTCTCAACACGGACGAGATCATCGCCCGCTATCGCCTGGGGAGCAAAGCCTGACAATGGCCATCTCCGACGTAGCCGGACCCCTGCCTTTCGATTGGCGTCTCGCGGCAAGGCGTATCTTGCGATCGCCGGTGACGACGATTGCGATGATTGCTGCAGGAATCCTGTGCGGCCTCTACTATCCAGACTTTGCCCATGCGATCAGCCCTGTCGCACAACTCTACCTGAATTTCCTAAAGATGGTCGTCCTGCCCTATTTGGTCTCATCGGTCATCTTCTCCATCACGGCGATGGTCCAGGACCCGAAATCGGTCCGCTACCTCGGTAAGGTGGGTATGGCCGTGCTGGTCGTGTCGTTCCTGGCCGTGCTGGTGAGCGGCACCTTGTCGCTGATCCTGCAGCCGGGCCAGATCGAGAATCCCCAGTCGCGCATCGAGCTTGGCGAGTTCATCAATTCGCAAGGCAGCGTGTCCACCGATCTCGCCTTCCCGTTCCAGCCGCCGCCCTCCAATGGGGATCCCAGCGGCGGGCATTCGATCCTGCTCGACCTGGTGCCGAACAACGTCTTCAATGCGCTGGCCTCGGGACAGACCATCCAGGTTCTGCTGTTCTGCCTGCTTTTCGGGCTCGCGATGGGGAAGATTCCCCAGCCCTCGTCCATGAGCCTGACGCAGGCGCTCAACGCGGTCTACAGGGCCTGTACGGTGCTGACCAACTGGTTCATCTGGGGGTTGCCCTTTGCAACCTTCATCCTGATCGCGGACCAGACCGCGTCGACCGGAACCAAGCCGCTCACGCTGATGGGCGGTTACCTGCTGGTGATGGGTTTTTCCTGCCTCATATTCGTTGCCGGCGCCTTTGCCATTATCGCCATCCGGTCGCGACGAAGCTACTGGACGACGATCAAGACCTGCCAGCCCCTTCTCATGGTGGCCATCACCACACGCTCTACGGTCGCCTCGCTGCCGTGGGTCATCAACCTTTTGAGCGAGCGCCTGCGGTTCAGCCTGGTGGTCGTGGAACTGCTGGTGCCGCTGCAGGCGGCTTTGCTGCGTACAGGCCCGGCGCTGCTCTACACTTCGGGTGCGCTGTTCATCGC
>NZ_RZRA01000037.1:0-13282 GCF_003998945.1 Mesorhizobium sp. M7A.F.Ca.CA.003.01.2.1
GCCCGCTGGTACCGCGCGCGCGCCCGCGCCTTCAGCGTTCCGGGCCAGCGGCTGCCGATGCTGGCCTGGCAGCTTGCCGACATCTCGCAGGAGCGGGCCGAGCAGGAGCGCTTCTTCCTCGATCTGCAGAAGGCGATCGATCACCTCGACCACGCGCCGGCCGGCTTCTTTTCGGCCGACCAGGAGGGCCGCGTCACCTACATCAACGCCACGCTCGCCGAATGGCTGGGCATCGACCTCACCAGCTTCACGCCCGGCGCCGTGTCTCTGTCGGAGATCGTGGCCGGCGACGGCATGGCGCTGGTCCGCTCGGTCAAGGCCGACCCCGGCACCACACGCAACGCGGTGATCGATCTCGATTTGACGACCATGACGGGCGAAGCGCTGCCGGTGCGCTTCATGCACCGCGTTTCGGCCAGCCGCGAAGGATTGAATGGGCCGACACGCACGATCGTGCTCAACCGCACGCAAGGCGAGGATGCCTCTGCCGATTTGCGGGCTTCGGAAGTGCGCTTCACCCGCTTCTTCAACTCGACACCGATGGCAATCGCCGGCGTCGACCACAACGGACGCATCCTGCGCACCAATGCGCCGTTTTTGTCGTTGTTTTCGTCTGTCGTCGATCGCGACGCCGTCGACCGTCGCGTGCGGCTCGACACGGTAATCCACGAACGCGACCGGCCGGCCTTCGCGGCTGCCTTCGAGAAAGCGCAGCAGCGGCAGGCCGACATCGAGCCGATCGACACGCTTCTGCCCGGCAACGACGAACGGCACATCCGCTTCTACGTCAACGCCGTCGCTGACGGCACCGGCGGCGAGGGCGCCGAGGAGTCGGCCATCGTCTACGCCGTCGAGACAACGGAGCAGAAGGCGCTGGAAGGGCAGATGGCGCAAAGCCAGAAGATGCAGGCAGTCGGCCAGCTTGCCGGCGGCATCGCGCATGATTTCAACAATGTGCTGACCGCCATCATCATGGCGTCCGACCTTTTGTTGACCAATCACCGCCCGTCGGACCCGTCCTTCCCAGACATCATGAACATCAAGCAGAATGCCAACCGGGCGGCTTCGCTGGTGCGGCAGCTTCTGGCCTTCTCGCGCAAGCAGACATTGCGGCCGGAAGTGCTCAACCTGACCGACGTGCTCGCCGATCTCAGGATGCTGCTGGCCCGCCTTGTCGGCAACGACATCAAGCTGAAGGTCGACCATGGCCGCGACCTGTGGCCGGTCAAGGTCGATATCGGGCAGTTCGAACAGGTGGTGGTGAACCTTGCGGTCAACGCGCGCGATGCTATGCCGGCGGGCGGCGATCTGACCGTGCGCACCCGCAATGTGACCGCCGAGGAGTGCAAGGCCTTTTCCTACCGCGAACTCGCCCCGGCGGACTATGTCGTGGTCGAAGTCGAGGACACCGGCAGCGGCATCGCGCCCGACGTGCTGAAGAAGATTTTCGAACCCTTCTTCACCACCAAGGAAGTCGGCAAAGGCACCGGCCTTGGCCTGTCGATGGTCTACGGCATCATCAAGCAGACCGGCGGCTTCATCTTCTGCGATTCCGAAGTCGGCAAAGGCTCGACTTTCCGCATTTTCCTGCCGCGTCACATCGCCGAAGCGAAAAAGGCAGGCGAGCCCGGCGATGCGCCGGCGGCGCCGGCAAAGGTCGCCGATCCGGCCAAGGATCTGTCGGGCTCGGCCACGGTGCTGCTCGTCGAGGACGAGGATGCCGTGCGCATGGGCGGCATGCGGGCGCTGACCTCGCGCGGCTACACCGTGCACGAGGCGTCGTCGGGCGTCGAGGCGCTGGAAGTGTTCGAGGCGCTGGGCGGCAAGGTCGATATCGTCGTTTCCGACGTGGTGATGCCGGAAATGGACGGGCCGACGCTGCTCGGCGAATTGCGCAAGCGCCAGCCCGACATCAAGTTCGTCTTCGTGTCCGGCTATGCCGAGGACGCATTCGCCAGAAACCTGCCGGCAGATGCGCATTTCGGCTTCCTGCCGAAGCCGTTTTCGCTCAAGCAACTGGCCACGATCGTCAAGGACGTGCTGGAGTCCTAAAGCCTTCCCCATGTTCCTCCTTGCGCAACGCCGTGACAACGCCATGATTGAGGGGTGAACGGCAGGAAGGCTTAGGGGAGCAACCGGTGACGCCGCACAACGAAGCGGACAAGGACGACTATGCCGACACGGTGTTGTTGCCGGGCGACCCGCAACGCGCCGAATGGATGGCGCAAACGTTCCTGGAAGCGCCGCGCTGCATCAATCGCCGACGCGGCACGCTTGGCTTCACCGGCTTGTTTCGTGGCAAGTCCATCAGCATTCAAGCGACGGGCATCGGCGTTTCATCGTTTCTGATCTATGCGCATGAACTGCTGGACCATTATGGCGCCCGGACGCTGATCCGTACCGGCACCTGCGGCAGCCTGACCGCAAAGGCAAAGCTGCGCAGCCTTGTCATCTCGCAATCGGCACAGGCGGAAAGCGCCCAGAGCGGCCAGGTTTTCGGCCTTTATGGACCGGCTGGCCCGGACCCGGCGCTCCTCGCATCGTCACGGGCCAAGGCGGTAGAATTTGGCATCGACCATCATGTCGGCCTGACGGTCTGCAGCGACATCTTCTATCACCCGGATGGGCGTGCCCGTTTTGCCGATGCACGGGCGCAAGGAGCCCTGGCCGTGGATATGGAAACCAGCGCGCTCTATGGCATATCGGAGCATTTCGGAGCACGTGCGTTGTCGATGTGTGTCGTGGTGGACAACATCGAGACCGGCGAACAGACCGACTATTCCGAGCGCCAGGCGCTTTTCACCGACATGAGCCGTCTGGCGCTCGCTGTCGCAGCCGAGAGCTAGAGTACGGGTCTACTGGGTCAATCCCTTGCGTACGGCAGCGACATCGCCGGACGAGACTGCAGGAGCCGCGTTGCCCCAACTGGCGCGCACATAGGTCAAGACGTCGGCGACCTCCTGGTCTTTCAGGCGCCAGGCCAGGGAAGGCATGGCGGGCGTCGTCGGTGCATCGGCCGTGTGCACGGCCTGGCTGCCGGCAAGGACGAGCCGGGCCAGTGTTTCGGCACTGCCCTGCGCGACGATCGAATTGCCGGCAAGGGAAGGGAAAAGCGCGCCTGACCCGGCACCATCTCCACCATGGCAGGCCGAGCAATTGTCGCGATAGATTGCCTCGCCCGCGGTCATCCGTGTTGCGTCAGGCTTTGCCGGTTGGGCGCTGTCGACATCCGAGCCCAGGCTCTTGAGGTAGACTGCAACCGCCTTGAGATCGGGATCGGTCATTTTCGACGTGGAGTTCTCGATGGCCTCCGCCATCGGACCGGAGGCAATCGAATGCGCATTGACGCCGGTCTTGAGGTATTTCACCAGATCCTCTTCCGACCATTTGCCCAGGCCCGATTGCGCATTGTTGGTGATGTCGGGGGCAAACCAGCCCTGCAGGGAGGCACCTTGCAGGAACTCGCTGTCCTTATCGGCGCCAAGGAAAGATTTGGGCGAGTGGCAGGTGCCGCAATGGCCCGCTCCCTGGACGATATAAGCGCCGCGATTCCACTCCGCCGACTTGGAGGGATCCGGCTGAAAGCTTGCTTCGGTGAAGTTGAGGGCATTCCAGCCCAGCATCGCCAGCCGGATGTTCAACGGGAACGGCAGCTGATTGGCTTCGACCTTGTTCGATACCGGTTGAACCGTCGTCAGATAGGCCCACAAGTCGGAAATGTCCCGATCGTTCATCCTGGTATAGGCGGGGTAGGGCATTGCGGGGTAGAGCCGCACACCATTGTGGCCGATGCCTGACTTCATCATGCTGCGGAAGTCGGCTTCCGACCAACTGCCGATGCCCGTCTCGCGGTCAGGCGTTATGTTGGGCGGCACAAGCGCGCCGAACGGCGTTTCGAGCGGCAGGCCGCCGGCCAGCGGTTTGCCCTCGGCTCGCGTATGACAGCCTGCACAGTCGCCGAGCACCGCCTGATACTGTCCACGTATGATCTGGTCCGCCTGGTCGGCACTCCATGCCGGGCCGCCAGTGAGGGCCGCAGCACCGATGGCGAGCGTGAGAACGAGCTTGTTCATGCCTGCACCAGGGGTGCACCGGGATTGCGCAGATATTGATTGCGGATGGCATCGGCGGCGCGGAAAGCGAGCGCGCCGACCGTTCCTGTCGGATTTTTGCCGGCATTCTGCGGGAAGGCCGACGCACCGATGACAAAGACGTTGGGGACGTCCCAACTCTGGAGGAAGGTGTTGACCGCGCTCTTCTTCGGGTCCGTTCCCATGATGGCGCCGCCCGTATTGTGGGTGCTCTGGTAGGGGACGCTGTCCCAGCCTTTCTTGCGGCGGCTGACGGCGTACTGCTTTCCGCCGAGCGCCTTGGCAATTTCCTCCATCCGGTCGCAGACATAGTTCGACATGCGGATGTCGTTGTCGGGAAAATCGAACGTCATGCGCATCAGCGGCCGCCCGAAACGGTCCTTGTAGGTCGGGTCGAGGTCGAGGTAGTTGTTGCGCGTCGCGTAGCTGCTTCCCTGGGACGAGTAGCCAAGCGTGCTCTTGTAGCCCTCGACCGTTGCCTTCTTCCAGGCGCTGCCCCATTTCGGCGTGCCGGGCAGGGTCGGCCTGGTTCCGATCGGGCGCCCGTTGGTGGGAATGCAGTTGATGCCCGCACCGCCGACGAAGTCCAGCGCGCCGTGGTCGAACGCGTCACCATTGTAATCGTCGATCGTCTGGCCGAGCGCGCCTGCGGCGATGAACGGGTTGAAGTTCTTGTCGTCGAAGAACACCTGCACGCCGGCGTTTGTCTGGTAGCAGTAATTGCGCCCAACCGTTCCTTCGCCGCTGCCGGGGTCGTAGATCTTGCCGATGCCGGACAGCATCATCAGCCGGGCATTGTGCAGGCCGTAGGCGCACAGCAGCACCAGATCGGCCGGCTGGAAGTACTCCTCGCCTGAGGTATCGACGTAGGTCACGCCGCGCGCCGACTTGCCTCCGGGAGCCAGATCGACATGCAGTACCTCGCTGTCGGTGCGGACTTCGAAATTGGACTTCTTCATCAGCACCGGAAGGACGGTGGTCTGGGCGCTCGACTTCGAATAGTTGGCACAGCCGAAGCGTTCGCAGAATCCGCAATAGGTGCATTGACCCATGGCGATGCCGAGCGGGTTGACATAGGCCCGCGACATGTTGGCGGATGGGGTCGGGAAGGGATGCAGGCCGATCGACCGGCCGACCTCGGCGAACAGGGTTGGCGCGTAGGTCATCTGCATCGGCGGGTTCGGATAATCCCGCGACCTTGGATCCTCGAACGGATTGCCGCCTTCCTGCAACTGCCCCTTGATATTGCCGGCCTTGCCCGAGATGCCTGCCAGATACTCGAACTGGTCGTAATAGGGCTCCATCTCCGCGCCGGTCACGCCCCAGTCCTCGACCTGGAGATCGGCGATTCTCGATGCACCATATTTCTTGGTCAGATTGGTCTTTATCTGAAAGTCTGAATCCCAGAACCGCCAGGTGTGGCCGTTCCAGTGGACGCCGGCGCCGCCGACGCCGTTGCCGGGGAGGAAGGAGCCGAAATCGCGCATCGGCAGCGCCTTCTGCGATGGGTCGTTGCGCACCGTCATGGTTTCCACGGCGGGCTGCAGGAAGAGGTCGCGCCGGATGCTGTAGCGCAACTCATCCTGCGCGTAGCCGATGTTGAAATCGGTTGCCGTATCGCGCCAGGGGCCGCGTTCTATAGCCACCACGTCCAGGCCCTGATCGGTCAATTCGTGGGCCAGAATGGATCCCGTCCAGCCGAGGCCGACGATCACGACGTCTTTGCGAGGCAGTATCTTGGTCATGATCAGGCGCCTTTGCCGAGCCATTCGGGGCGCCCGATGATCGAGACAGGCGGCTGCGGATATGGCTGATTGTGTTTGCTGACATGGTCGCGGTAGTCGTAGCGGGCGCCTGGAAAACCAAGCATGCGCCACGAGACCATGTCCTTGTTGCCGCCATAGACGGGGTCGGCAAAGAACCCCTCCATGGTGTTCTGCAGCAGAAGCCCGAAGAAACCCGGCCCCTTGACGCCATTGGGCAGGTCGACCTTCCCGGCCTCCATAGCCGTCAGGAAGGCATCCTGTTCGGCCGGTGCGAGCTCGACGAATGTCTTGCCGTCCCGCTGTTTCAGGAAAGCGTCGATGGCGGCAAGCCCGGTGCGGTAACGCTGCGCCGGATTGGCCTCGCCCTGATAGCCCTGGGTGGGCAGTCCAGGCAGAAACGGGCCTTGCGTGTAAAGCCGGCTCGACGCACCGAACGCCCCCATCAACTGCCTGTCGATATAGACGGCGCAACCGGCTTCCTTGCCGCCCATGCTGAGCTCGTCGGCCGGAATGATGCGGTCGACGATCGCCTCGACTAGAGCTGCTTCCTGGGCCGAGAAAAAGTGCCAGCCGCCTGCCACGACCTGCGTCGGTGGATCGGATGTCATTGGCGTCCAGGGCAAAGTGCCCGAGAACGATCGCGCAAAACCGGCCGATGTCGCGGTTGCCGTAAACATTGCGACCGAGGACAGGAAAAGACGCCGATTCATTCGGACAGGGTTGCGACGGTTCATATTAGGAATCTCAAAAATAAGAGAGCACGCTTGGGAAGTGATTCCCAAGTATTCATGACAACGATAGTTAGGTTAAGCCGCAGATCGAATGCCGATAGACTGCGAGATGAAAATGACCTCGTCAACCACATCACAAAATCGTTAGCGAGGGTTTGGTCTACTGTCGATCAGGTCTGCTTGTGCTGTTGGAAGCCGGTTTTCGCCCGGAACTTGGGCTGCAGCGTCGCCTCTTGCAGAGCGTCCTGGCATACGCGGCCGGATACTGGACCGATAGAAACAGCATCGTGCCATCAGGCATGAATCAGGGACAGCCACAGACCGGCTGGCGTTCGAGGTAGTGGTCGACACCAGGGCGCCACCGCGACGTATCACGAGGCGTTCCGGACCCCTTGATCATACCTGCTCAGCTGGCAAGCAGCCTAATGAGTTTACGACCTGGACGACGCCTTGTAGACTGAACACATGGCGCTCAAACGGATGGACAACATAGGAATCGTCGTCGATGACCTCGAAGAGACGATTGGTTTCTTTGGCGAGCTCGGCCTTGAGCTCGAAGGGCGGGCCACGATCGAAGGAGAATGGGCCGGACGTGTCACTGGACTGGGCGATCAACGCGTCGAGATTGCCATGATGCGGACGCCGGACGGCCACAGCCGGCTCGAACTGTCCCGCTTCCTCACGCCGCCTGCCGTCTCGGATCACCGCAACGCCCCGGTTAACGCCCTCGGCTACCTCCGCGTCATGTTCGCCGTGGACGACATTGAGGGGACGCTTGAAAGGCTCCGCAATCGCGGTGCGCGGCTCGAAGGCGAAGTTGTCCAGTATAGAGACGTGTATCGGCTCTGCTACATTCGAGGGCCCGGAGGGCTTCTCATAGGGCTCGCGCAAGAACTAAGCTGAGCGCAATGCGCTAAGCGGCCTGCCGCTTCGGCACCATCTGCTCATCCATCCCCGGCCGATGGCCGCGCAGATAGAGCGCGCAGGTGGTGCGCAGCATCGACGCAAAGTTCGGGATGGCGCCGTTGATCTCTATGGCTTCGTCATAGAGCTTGGAGATGAATTTCGGCGTCGTCAGGTTCTGGTTTTCGGCGATCTCGTCAAGCAACGCCCAGAACGTCGCTTCGAGCTGGATGCTGGTCGAGTGACCGTCGATGCGAATCGAGCGGTTGATCTGGCGATAGCCTTCGGGGTCCTGGCCCGCAAACACCCTGCACATCCGACAAACCTCCCATGATTGTTGGTCTTGGGTGGACGGCGTGCAGTTTGATACTGCTTGACCTGTCCCCACACGTATTCTCGGGCAAAATTGCCGGTCCGGCAATCGGACTTTCGTCCCGTTCGCGGCTGCGGGCGTGGTAACCGGCTGCCACCACCTTTTGTCCGCGCCGCGCATAATCGCCTCCACACCAGCGCGGAGACTAATTTGGCCAAGGCGATCCACAGTATGATCCGGGTTCTCGACGAGACCCGATCGGTCGATTTCTACAGAAACGCCTTCGGGCTCAATGTCGCCGACAGGCTGGATTTCGAGACGTTCACGCTCCTTTACCTCAGCAATGCCGAGGCAGGGTTCGAGCTCGAACTGACCGTGAACAAGGATCGGCAGGAAGCTTACGGGCTCGGCGACGGCTACGGTCACTTCGCTGTCTCCGTCGCCGACCTCGACAGCGAACATGACCGTCTCGGTGCGCTTGGCCTGAATCCGAAGAAGATCGTCGAGTTCAACCGCGACGGATCGCTGATCGCCCGCTTTTTCTTCATCGAGGACCCCGACGGCTACAAGATCGAGGTTCTGCAGCGCGGAGGTCGCTTCCAATAGGAGACATAGCAGTCGCGCCGGCAGGTGCGGCGCCAGCAAACGCACTCTCAACAGTGCACATAGCAAGCAGGGAGGAATAAAATGGTCACGATCTATGACGCGAAGCCCGGGCTTTCCCGTCGTGAGCTTCTCAAACGCGGCGGCATCGGGGCGCTGCTCGTCATCTCCGGTAGCGCCGTCATCAGCCCTGAACATGCCTGGGGGCTCGAGACATCGGCACTCAAGCCCGAAACCATGGCGACGCTGATCCAGATGGCGCGTGACATCTATCCGCACGATCAGGTGCCGGACAAATACTACGCCATTGCCGTGAAAGGTCATGACGAGCAGGCCGGCAAGGACGCCGCCTACAAGGCGATGCTCGAGGATGGCATCGCCGACCTCGACAAGAAATCCGGTGGCGGCGGCTATCGCGGCCTCGGCTGGGAGGACCAGCGCGTCGGCGTGCTGAAGCAGATCGAGGCGACGCCGTTTTTCCAGGCCATCAGAGGCGGCCTTGTGGTCGGCCTCTACAACCAGAAAGAGGTGTGGCCGATCTTCGGCTACGAGGGCGAGTCCTATTCCAAGGGCGGCTACATCGCGCGCGGTTTCGACGACATCGAGTGGCTCTGAGCTCCGTCGTTCCTGAACCCGCAAACAGAAATCATGGGAGGAAACCATGGCAGCTTCATTTGATCTGAACAACGACGGCGTGGTCGTCATCATCGGTTCGGGCGCCGGCGGCGGCACGCTCGGCAACGAACTTGCCCAGAAGGGTGTCGACGTCGTCATCCTGGAAGCCGGCGCGCGCCACGAATACGAGGATTTCGTCAATGACGAGTGGGGTTCGTTCGCCCAGCTCGCCTGGACCGACAAGCGCACCACGTCCGGCGACTGGCGCGTGGCAAAGGATTTTCCGAACCTGCCGGCCTGGATCGTCAAGTCGGTCGGCGGTTCGACCACGCATTGGGCGGGAGCCTCGCTGCGCTTCCAGGAGCACGAGTTCAAGACGCTCTCGACCTATGGCAAACTGGAAGGCGCCAACCTGCTCGATTGGCCGATCACGCTGGCCGAGATGGAGCCCTACTACGCCAAGGCCGAGGCCAAGATGGGCGTCACCGGCACCAATGACTGGCCGCGGCTGCCGGGCAACAACAATTTCAAGGTGTTGAAGGCCGGCGCCGACGAGCTCGGCTACAAGGAATGCCACACCGGCAACATGGCCATCAACTCGGTCGATCGCGACGATCGTAATTCCTGCCAGCAAACCGGCTTCTGCTTCCAGGGCTGTAAATGGGGCGCCAAATGGTCGACGCTCTACACCGAGATCCCCAAGGGCGAGGCGACAGGCCATCTCGAAGTCAGGCCGAATGCCATGGCGATCAAGATCAACCACGACGCCAGCGGAAAGGTGACCGGCGTCGTCTACGCCGACAAGGACGGCAAGCTGCAGGAGCAGAAGGCGCGCATCGTCGCGGTTGCCGGCAACTCGATCGAGAGCCCAAGGCTGCTGCTCAATTCGGCGTCGGGAAAATTCCCCGATGGGCTTGCCAACTCGTCGGGCCAGGTCGGCAAGAACTACATGCGCCACACCACCGGCTCGGTCTATGCCATCTTCGACAGGCCGGTGCATATGTATCGCGGCACCACCATGGCCGGCATCATCCGCGACGAGGCGCGGCATGATCCGTCGCGTGGGTTCGTGGGCGGCTACGAGTTCGAGACGCTGTCGCTCGGCCTGCCGTTCATGGCCGCATTCCTCGATCCGGGCGCCTGGGGGCGCTCGTTCACCACCGCACTCGATCACTACGACCACATGGCCGGCCTGTGGATCGTCGGTGAGGACATGCCGCGCGCGGAGAACCGCATCACGCTGCATGCAGACGAGAAGGACGCACACGGCATGCCGATCGCCGACGTGCATTTCGACGACCATCCGAACGACACGGCGATGCGTAACCACGCCTACAAACAGGCTACGGCACTTTACGATGCGGTCGGCGCCACCCGCACCTTCCCGACGCCGCCCTATCCCTCGACCCACAATCTCGGCACCAATCGGATGAGCGAGAAAGCGGAAGACGGCGTCGTCAACAAGCACGGCCAGGCGCACGACATCAAGAACCTGTTCGTGTCGGACGGCAGCCAGTTCACCACCGGGGCCGCCGAAAACCCGACCCTGACGATCGTGTCGCTGGCGATCCGCCAGGCCGACTACATCGCCGCGCAGATGTCGGCAAAGACGATCTAGTCACATCCTCCCGACGGACTGCTGGCGCGGAACCCGCAAGGTTCCGCGCCTTTTTCTTGCCACCCTTATTGCTTGGTGCAGGTCGATGCGGTGAAGGCGCCGTCGGGTTGCTTCATGATGATGTCGAAGGAGGGCACGGTTTCGCCGTCAAGCGTCGCCTGGGTCAGCGACAGCGAGTTGCCGCCGGCGGTGTAGCCGCCCAGTGGTCCCAGCCAGGAAATCACGCCGTTCGCATCCATTTGGTAGTTGTACCCTTGCTGAGCGGGGCCGAAGCCGCCGAGGCTGGTGTAGACAGGGCCGCTGTAGACGTTCCCCTTGATGGTGATGTCGCCGAGGCTGAGGAACATGCCAAGCAGGTACACTTCGCAATGATAGGTGCCGTCAGGCATCTTGCCATCGCTGAAATCGGCTCGCGCGGCTCCGGTTGCTGCGGCCAGAAGCAGTATGCCGATGAAAAAGCGTGAAATCCCTGAAATCATGACGTCGCTCGTTTGAAGAGCGAGCTTGCCCTATTTTTGCACCGCGCCGCAACATCGGTCGCCCAAGGCGCCGCTATTCAGATCAAAATCTAGGCAGTCTGGGAGAATGAGCGAAAATTAGGCAAAAACTGTGTAAGCTGCGCAAATTTCCCTCAATCGATTTCTGGCCGGCTCTCTTTGTTTTGGAAGCCCTATGTTCCAAAGCGCTGATATCTATGAACTATTTGTACCCTTTCGGGATCGCTGGAGCGGTTGGCATGGGGGTTGCATTGTAGTGTTGCGGTGCAATCAACTAGCTTGGGAGTCCGTAATATGAGGGGTAATTTCTCGACAATAACAAAAATGTTTTCGGCTGGTGCGGTCGCCGCCGGCCTGTTGATGTCGGCTCCGGCCAAGGCCGCCGACGACACGATCAAGGTCGGCATTCTCCATTCGCTCTCGGGGACCATGGCGATTTCGGAGACGACACTGAAGGACGCCATGCTGATGCTCATCGACGAGCAGAACGCCAAGGGCGGCCTGCTCGGCAAGAAGCTCGAGGCGGTGGTCGTCGATCCGGCTTCCAACTGGCCGCTGTTTGCCGAAAAGGCGCGCGAACTGATCTCCAAGGACAAGGTTGCGGCGGTGTTCGGCTGCTGGACCTCGGTGTCGCGCAAATCGGGGCTGCCGGGGTTCTCCGAACTTGACAACATCCTGTTCTATCCGGTCCAGTATGAGGGCGAGGAGAGCGAGCGCAACGTGTTCTACACGGGTGCGGCGCCGAACCAGCAGGCGATCCCGGCGGTCGACTATCTGATGAGCGAGGACGGCGGTTCGGTTAAGCGCTGGGTGCTGGAAGGCACCGACTACGTCTATCCGCGCACCACCAACAAGATCCTCGAGGCCTATCTGAAGGCCAAGGGCGTGGCGGCTGAAGACATCATGGTCAATTACACGCCGTTCGGCTTCTCCGACTGGCAGACCGAGGTTTCGGCGATCAAGAAGTTCGGTTCGGCCGGCAAGAAGACCGCCGTCGTCTCCACCGTCAACGGCGACGCCAACGTGCCGTTCTACAAGGAACTCGGCAACCAGGGCATCAAGGCCGAGGACATTCCGGTCATGGCCTTCTCGGTCGGCGAGGAAGAGCTTGCAGGTCTCGACACCGCGCCGCTGGTCGGCCATCTCGCCGCCTGGAACTATTTCGAGAGCATCGATACGCCCGAGAACAAGAAGTTCATCGCCGACTGGCACAAGTTCATCAAGAACGACAAGCGCACCACCAACGACCCGATGGAGGCCCATTATATCGGCTTCAACATGTGGGTGAAGGCGGTCGAGAAGGCCGGCACCACCGATCCGGACAAGGTCATCGACGCCATGATCGGCGTGTCGGTGCCGAACCTGACCGGCGGCTATTCGACGATGATGCCGAACCACCACATCACCAAGCCGGTGCTGATCGGCGAAATCCAGGCCGACGGCCAGTTCGAGACCGTGTCGCGCACGCCGGGCCTGGTGATGGGCGACGAATGGTCCGACTATCTGCCTGATTCCAAGGACCTGATCTCGGATTGGCGCGCGCCTCTGTCCTGCGGCAACTTTAATGTTGCCACCGGCAAGTGCGGCGGCAAGGGCACGAACTGATCCCTCCCAGGGCTGACCCAGTCAGACCGCGCGCGTCCGGACGGCTTCCTCCGCCGTCCGGACGCCCACTTCAACCTTCAGGGGTTACCAGAAACCAATGACCTTAATCCGCACGGGTTTGATGCTGTTGTTCCTGCTGGCGACACTGTCGTCATCGGGCGCTGGCGAAACCGATCTGCGCGGCATCATCGCCAAATTCGCCACGGCCAAGGGCTTTTCCGAGATCGGAGCCGTCGTCCACGAACTGGCAGCCGCTGGCGACCCGGCGGTGGAGCGGCCGCTTGCGGCACTTGCCGACGGCAACCTCTATGTCCGCAAGGCCGATTCCCTGGTGTTTGTCGGCAAGGAAGCGGGCGAGAGCGTCCAGCTTTCCGACCCGTTGAGCGGGGAGGCATCGGGTGAGGCGGCCAAGGACGGCATCACCAAGATCAAGGTCAACAACACGCTGCGTCGCGTCATCCGCGATGCGTTGGGCACTCTGACGCTCGGCGCCAAGGATCCGGCTGTCCGCATCGCCGCCGCCGACACCATGTTCAAGAC